>DASWUT010000277.1:0-5815 GCA_036401455.1 Gemmatirosa sp.
CGAGCTCCGCACGGTGGAGCGTCGCGAACGCGAACGGGACGTCCGCCGGAAGCGGCCAGCCGTGGACGTCGCTGACGGCGGGTGCTTTCGGGAGCGCCCGGAGCAGCACGTCGCGCGCGACGTCGCCCGTCTGCACGACGATGCCGGGGCTGCGCTCGTGGCGCAGGCGGATCGTCGCAGCGTCCGACGGCGTGCACAGCACGGCGCTGACCGCATCGACCGCGCGCCGATTGATCTCTTCCGCCATCAGCGCGTCGCCGCAGCGCAGTCCGGCCTCGACGTGGACGACGGGGATGCGCAGCTTGGCTGCGGCGAGCGCGCCGCCCAGGGTGCTGTTCGTGTCGCCAATGACGACCGCGATGTGTGGGCGCCGGGCACCGCGGCTAGCGAGGATGTCAGCCGCGCGCGTGAGAACGAGCGCGGTCTGGGTCGCATGGTCGCCCGAACCGACGTCCAGACAAACGTCGGGCGCTCGGACGCCGAGCTGCGCGTAAAGGAGTGCATTGAGCGCGTAGTCGTAGTGCTGCCCCGTGTCGATCGTGAGTAGGTCCCAGTCGGCCGCGAGCGCATCAGCGAGAACGGACGCCTTGATGATCTGTGGGCGCGTGCCGTAGAGGAGCGCGAGCGGGGGGCGCGCCTGCCTAGTCGCGAGAGTGTGCATGACCTCGGCCTTATACGTCGGCTTATCGGCGCGCGCCAGGGGCGTAGGGGCGCGAGTCATGACAGGGTCGCTGCAGCGGCGTATGTTCTGCGACGCCCAACTCGACCTCTTGACGCCAGTGACCGCCATCGCTCACCGTCTCCCCGCGCCCGGTGCGGCGCCCCGACCCCGGCGCGGCCGACCGGACGTGCACCAACCGGACGTGCACCGGCGGTACGGGTTCTGGCGGCACCTGCCTCGCCCTGGTGCGCCGGGGTGGGTCGTACTCGGCGCCACGGTCATCGGGTTTGTGCTTCGCGTGTACCGGCTCGGGGCGCAGAGCCTGTGGATCGACGAGGTTGCGACGTACCTCAGCTCGGCCGGGTCCGCGTGGTGGGTCTTGACGCAGCGCCAGTACGACGGCTCGGTGCCGCCGCTGTATTTTCTTGTCGTCAACGCGGTGCTGCACGTCGGCGACTCGGAGGCAGCCTTACGCGCAGTATCGGCCGTTGCTGGTGCCGCGTCGATTCCGCTGCTCTACGCCGTCGCACGGCGCTGGGTCGGCGACGCGCGCGCGACACTCGCCGCGGCGTTCCTCGCGCTGTCACCGTTTCACGTCTGGTACAGTCAGGAAGCGCGGGCGTACGCGCTCCTCGTCCTCCTCGGCCTCGCCACCGTTCGGGCGGCACAGGTTGGCGCCGAGCGGCCCGACGTGTGGCAACCACAGGCAGCACTCGCCGTGCTGCTCGTCGCGAGCTTTTACTGTCATAGCGGCGGGCTTGCACTGCTCCCGGTCAGCGCGGTGCTGGTTGCGCTCGAGACGCCACGGGTGCAATGGACGCGGGTCGCGCCTCGGTGGGCTCTCGTGTTCGCCGGCGCGGGGCTCGCGATCCTCCCCGGCTACTTGCGCTACTTCACGATCGACCGTTACCCGGGCAATCACACGGATGGGTCGTTCAACCCTGCGGCGCTCGGCTTCACACTCTGGACGTTCGCGACCGGCTTCTCGCTCGGCCCGAGCCTCGCTGAGTGGCACGCAGCGCCGGCCGGCCGCGTGGCGCGCGCCGCGGCCCCGCTGGTCGTGCCAGTGCTGCTCGCCGCCGCGGCCCTCCTCGCGCTCGGCGTGCGGTCAACATGGCGGTGTTCGCCGCGCGCGCTGTTGGCACTTACGACGTATGCGGGCGTGCCCGTCGCGATGGCCGTCGCGGGGTCCATTTGGGCGCGTTACCCGTACAATGTGCGCTACGTCGTGCTCGCGTTTCCAGCGTTCGTCGTCCTGCTCGCCGCCGGCGTCGCCGCGCTTCGCCGCGCGTGGGCGAGCGGCGTGGCAGCGACGGCGGCGTGCACGTTGAGTGCGGTGTCGTTACAGCATTATTACTCGGACGCGCGCTATGCGCGCGAGGATAACCGCGGGGCGAGCGCATTCATCGCGCGGGTCGGAAACGCGGGGCGCGATCCCATCGTGGTGAGCGCAGCGTATACGGCGCCTGTGCTCGTGTACTACTCGCGCGGCCGGTCGCTGCGCGTGCTCCCGTTCGCGACTGACGCCTTGGGCAGCGACACCGCTGCGATGGCGGCCGCAGCGGCCCGCCTCGTCGGCGCCGCGCCGCGGCTGTCGCTGTTCCTGAGCCGGACGTACGACCGGGATGACGCGCGTGTGCTTCGGCGGTACCTCAACGCGTGCTTCGTTCCTGACGCTGCGTACCATGGCCCTGGCGTCGAGGTCATTCATTACGTGCGGGGCGCCGCACAACCCGTCGGGTGCGTGACGTCACCCTGACGCGAGCCCTACGCGTGACTGGCCGCAGAAGTACTCGCCGGAGCCGAGCGCCGTAGTGGGTGACAGCGCGCCGGCAACGTGGGACGTCGACGCAATCCGGGACGACCTGCGCGCGTACGCGGCCGAACGCCGGGGCACGCCGGAGGGGGTGCTGATAATCGACGAGAATCTCCGGCGCGACGTCATCGAGGTACGCATCGCGGGCGAAGCGCCGCGCCGCAGCGCGCGAGATCGGCGTGGTGAGCTGCGTTACGCCCTCTGCAGTGGACACGCGGCTTCCGGGTGACCCCGGGACCGCTTGTCCGTCTCTGAATCGCGGCCGCTGACGCTGAGCGGCGCAACGGCAGTCGATCGTAAGGCCCCGCGGGGCCGCGACAAAGGCACACCCGGCGAAAGTCGGGGCCGCAAAGCCACGGGGCTACCGCGCGCGCAATTCCGCTGCGTGCCATGCCGGCCGGGTTGCCGAACGAACCCTCTAGGAAGTCTTGCGTCATGCGCTCTGGTTTACTTGGGCAGGTGCCGACCACCGTCGTCGCCCCCCTCCTCGCGCTCGCCGCCGCGTGCAGCGACACCCCGGCAGCGCCGATCAGCGTCGGCCCACTTCGCGACAACAGCGCCGCATCGTCGACCAGTCCCGGACCGATGCTGAGCGGAGTGTCACGACCGAACGTGTGTGCCGACATCAAAATCACCGCGAGTACGGCCGCGGCTCCTGAGCCCGGTACCCCGTTGCAGGCGTGGCAATGTCACGGCGGCGTCAATCAGCAATTTCAGCTGCAGACGAACGGCTCGATCACGGCGTACGGCGGCCAGCTCTGTCTCGATGTCCGGAGCGCGTCGCCCAACGACGGCGAGCGCGTGGCGGCGTCGCGGTGCCTCGCCGGCACGACGCAGAAATGGACGTACACCGCGGCAGGACAGCTGCAAACGGCGACCAATGGCAAGTGCCTGGACGTGTCGGGCGCGCGCGGCGAGAACGGGACGAAGCTCATTGTCTGGCATTGCCACGGTGGGTCGAACCAGAAGTGGACGGTCCGCCGGGCGGCCGCGTCGTCGGTCGGTGTCACGCCGACGACCGACGTCGTCGTGTTCCCGGGGCAGAGCATTCAGGCCGCGGTCGATGCAAATCCGCCCGGAACGCGCTTGCTCCTGAAGGCCGGCACGTACGTGCGGCAGAGCGTGATCCCCAAGTCGGGCGATACGTTCCGCGGCGAGGGCACCGCGACCGTTCTCACCGGACAGGACGTGACGCCGTTTGCGTTCACCTACGGCGGTCACACGCCCTACCCGACCGATGTGACGATCACCAACCTCGTCGTCGAGCACTACGCACCTCCGTTCCAGAGCGGCGCGATCCAGGTCGGGCTGAATGAGGACGGCGGCGGCGTGCGCTGGACCCTCGACTCGCTCGACGTGCGCTATAACGGCTACCTTGGCGTCCGCGTCGGGAATCGTCTGCACCTGCTGCGCTCACGCCTGTACCGCAATGCATCGATGGGCTACGGCGGGGTTGGTGACTCGATCCTCATCGAGGGAAACGAGATCGCCTACAACAACCCGACGGCATCCAACATGGATTTTGAGGGCGGCGGCGGCAAACTCGTGAAAACCCGCTGGGCCGTGCTGCGCAACAACTACAGCCACCACAATGGCGGGGTCGGGCTCTGGACCGACATCGACAACCGCGACTGCCTCTACGAGGGGAACCGCGTCGAGTACAACGTGCGCGAGGGGATCGCGCACGAGACCAACGGCCCCGGGTGTGTGATCCGCGACAATACACTCGTCGGCAACGGCCAGCAGGATGCGCGGAAGGATGCATGGATGTGGGGCGCAGGGATCGGCATCCATGCCTCGCCGAACGTCGAGATCTACGGCAATACGCTGCACGACAACGCCGCGGGAATCGCGCTCGTTCAGCAAGCGCGTGGCGCCGGCGCGTACGGCCCGTATGTCGTGCAGAACGTGTATGTGCACGACAACGACATCGATGTCGGGACCTCGTGGCCGTCGGCGCGCAGCGCCGGTGCGGTGTCCGACGTCGACGCCGCAATTTTCTCGCGAAACAACCGCTTCGAGCGGAACCGGTACACGCTCGGTCAGAACTTGAGTCCGTTCGCCTGGGCCGGGGCCTTCCGTATGTGGGGCATGTGGCGCGACTACGGCGGAGACGTCGCTGGTACGGCGGTGGTGCGTTCCGCGGCTGCTCCGTAACCGCACGACCGGTCGGTGGGGCGGCGTGCGAGCGTCGCTGTGGCCTCGGGCGGCGGCACGGTGATCTGCGCGCTGTCGCACCGAGGCCGACCACGTACCAACACGCCACGCCGCCCTGCGGCCGTTCGAAAACCATGTTGCCCCACTCGCGCCAGTTCCATGCACGGCGCGCTCGGGGACGTACCGGAGTTCGCGCGCGTTCGGCTGCCGTCAGTCCCAGCGGCAGCCGAACCGGCAGCCGCACCGGACAGCACGCGTGCCGAGTGACTGCCTAACAAGTGCCCGCGCTCGGGCGAGCGCGTCGGTACGCGACCGCCGAGGCGAGCCAGACTGAGGCGAACACGACGAGGATCCCGACGCCCACCCACGTCGGGTTGCGATCGAGAACACCGGCCACGCTCCACAGCCCGCCCGCGGCCGGGCCTGTCCGTCCGATTCGGTCCGCAACGATGACGACTGACTCGATGACGCCAATCAGCAGGGCCACCGCCGCCGAAGCGGCAGTCATGGTGACGTTGTACCACAACGTGCGGAGAGGGTCAGTCAACGACCATTGATATGCACCCGTCATCAGCACGCTGTCGGTCGTGTCCACGAGCGTCATCCCGGCTGTGAAGAGCGTCGGGAAAACTAGGATGCTCCAGACCGGGAGGCCGTTCGCTGACTGGGTCGCGGAAATGCCGAGCAGGCCCACTTCGGTCGCGGTATCGAAGCCCAGCCCGAACAGGAATCCGAGCGGGTACATGTGCCATGACCGACTGACGAGGCGCGACAACGGAGCGACGATGCGTCCGACGACGCCGCGCCCGACCGCGGCCATTTCAGGGTCGGCCGGTTCGCCGCGGCGCATCGCACCGAGTCGACGCCAGACATCGCGCAGGACGAGGAGATTGGCAGCGCCGATCAGGAGAAGGAACACGGCGGACACTCCCGAGCCGATCGCCTGCCCAACCACCCGTACTTTCGTGAACACCTCGGGCAGCGCCGAGGTCGCGACGGCAACACCCGCCGTCGCGAGCACGACGACGGTCGAGTGTCCGAGAGAAAAGAACAGGCCGACGTCGGTGGCGCGCCGCTGCCGCTGCACGAGCGTGCGAACGACGCTGTCGATTGCCGCGACATGATCGGGATCTAGAGCAGTTCGCGGTTGGATTTAGCGCGGGGTGTAGCCGCAGTGGCGG
>DASWUT010000278.1:0-3496 GCA_036401455.1 Gemmatirosa sp.
AGTCCGACGTCGGACTGTCCGGCTTTCGGTCGTTCTGAACCACCTCGCCGCTCCGGTACTTTATCCTAAGCTGTTGAGGCTGAACAGCTTACGAAGCTCGCGCGAGGTGGCGCGGATATCGCCTTGGTACCGAGCGTCCGATGGCCTTCCGCGCTCCGTTCCGGTCCGTGTCACGACACGTTCTCATCGTCGAAGACGAGCAGAGCATCCGCGACATCCTCGCGGAGTTGTTCGACGTCGAGGACACGGACACGACCACCGCGGCCACGCTCGACCAGGCCAAGCACGCCCTCACGAGCACACGCTTCGACCTGATTCTCACCGATCTCCGGCTCGGCGGCAACCGCGATGGCGGCCTGCAGGTGATGGCCGCGGGCGGCCTGCTCTCGCCCGACGCGACGATCATCGTCCTCACCGCCTTCCCCGACGACGATAACCGCCACGCCTCAGCTCGGCTCGGCGCGACGCACTTCCTCGAAAAACCCGTCTCGCTCCAAAAAATCGCCGGGCTCGCCGCCGACGCAGGCGTGCCCTCGGCGATGTATCCCGACCCGAGCGTCGACCGCCCGAGCGCGAAACACAGCGTCGCGTGACGGAGCGGCCGACAGCAACGTGACATAACAGACGCAGGAACACGACAGCGATGCAGCTGTCGGGTGCCCGTTCTCGCCAGGTCGTTCTCGCCACGTGTGTGGGGTGGTGTGGGGGGCGAACCGATGCTGGCGAGGCGGGCACTCTTGCGTCCGGGGGCGGCCTGCGCCCTCCCCGGACGCGGCCTCACGCGCCCCGTCGCGCCAGACGTCCGACCGTGCGGTCGTAGACCCGGCTCACCGTCGCCCCGCCGGTCAGCACCGCGCGGTAGCCCAGCCCTCCCAGATCGCCTCCCGACACGAGATCGGCGTCGAGCGCGGACAGTACGTCCCCCAACTCGCGCTCCAGCCGACGCGTCAGCCCCGCCGTCGACCGCACCGCCGCCGACCCGGTCGGCGCGCTCCCCCCGACCCGCACGACGCACTCCGGCTTGGCCGAGTCGCGAAAATCGTAGCGGACCGCGACGGGGACGAGGCGCGCCTCCGGTACGCTCTGACTGATCCGCGCCAGCCCCGACCGAAACCGCAGCACCGTCCGGCTCGGCAACAGCTCGCCCTGCGGAAAGAGCCACAGCACCCGGTTCCGCCCGCTGCGCAGCAGCCCCGTCGCGTACTCCGCGATCGCCCGCGCGTCGTCGATCGCCAGCCCTTCCCCCGTCACCCCGAAGCACCCCACGCGCCGGAAGAACGGGTATCGCGCCAGCTGGGCGCCGTCCATCAGCCCGTACCCGTCTCGCCGGAACACGTCGTGCGAAAGAAAGACGGCGAGCACCGGATCCCACCACGCGCCGTGGTTGGCGTACGCGATCACCGGACCGTCGCCCGCCGGCCACGCGGACCCGCCCACCCGTACCCGGGCGAACGCGCCGCGGAGCAGTCGACGCCCATAGCCCGCGTAGAGCCGTTCCAGCACTGGCTGCTTCCGGGCCGCGATCAGCATGGCCGCAGCTTAATGCGGCCGGCTCGTCCCGGCAGTGTCACCGTGAACGCCTCCCACGAAGGACTCCCGTGAAGGACTCGAAGGCCTGGAAACCGCTCGCTGCCCTCACCGGCGCGCTCGCCGCCGTGGCCGGCGCTGCCGCGCTCAACGCGGCCGTCGCCCGCCCCCTCGGCTCGTTGCCCAACTTCATCGGCGGCGACGCGGGCTGGTACGAGTGGCGGGGCTACCGCATCGCGTGGACGCGCCGCGGCACGGGTCCGGCCGTCCTGCTCGTCCACAGCATCCACGCCGCCGGCTGTTCGTACGAGTGGCTCCACGCGGTCGATCCGCTCGCCGCGGCCGGGCACACCGTCTGGACGCTCGACCTGCTCGGCTTCGGGCGCTCCGACCGGCCGGACCTCGACTACTCCGCCCGCCTCTACGTCGATCTGCTCCGCGACTTCATCACCGAGGCGATCGCCGAACCGACCGTGCTCGTCGCGTCGTCGCTGAGCGGGGCGCACGCGGTCGCCGTCGCGGCGGGGTTCCGCGCCGTCTCGGCCCTCGTGCTCGTCGGACCGCCCGGTATCACGATCCTCGCCAAACCCGCCGGACCGGCCAACGACGCCACGCACGCGATGATCGTCGCCCCGCTCGCCGGCCAGGCGCTGTTCAACGCCCTCGTCACGAAACCGAGCCTCGCGTTCTTTCTGCGCCGCACGTACCACGACGACGCCCTCGTCACGCCCGCGCTGCTCGACGCCTACTCGGCCACCGCGCACCAGCCGGGCGCGCGCTACGCGCCGGCCGCCTTCCTCGGCATGCGCTTCAACCTCTACGTGGGCGGCGCGCTCGGGCGCGTGCGGCAACCCATCCTGCTCACCTGGGGGCGTGAAGCCGAGGAGGTTCCGCTGACCGAGCTCGACGAGTACCGCGCCATCCGCCCCGACGCGCACGTGCGCACCTTCGAGTCGTGCGGCGCGCTTCCCCACGATGAGCGCACCGCCGAGTGGTGCGTCGCCGTGCTCGACTTCACTGCGGGGGTGCGCCGCGCGGCCGCGGAAGGAAGCGAGGAATCGCTCGCGATGGCCGCGCGGCCTACCGCCGGTAGTCCGCCGTTCGACGGATCGCCTTCGTACACACTGGCCACGTCACCGGCTGCCCCGTCCGCGGATCGTTAGGCAGCGGGTCGATCCGGTCCCGCGGCATCGTCGCCGGGTCCTCGCTCGCCTGGTACGCCAGCATCGCCGCGAGCATCGCGTTCGACCGCACGTCGTCCAGCACGAGCTTGTCGTACGTGTCCCGCGTCGTGTGCCAGGTGGTCTGGAAGTAGTCCCACGACAGCGAGTTGAGCCCGAACGCCGGCGCTCCGTAGCACGCGAACGACGCGTTGTCGCTCCCGCCCGACGCGGGAGTGCCGCGGTCGTCGAAGCGGATGTACTGCGTGACCTCGCCCGGGATCTCGCCGAGGTAGCGCCGCAGGACCGCGCCCGCGCCGGCGAGGCCGCCCGCGTTCATCGTCACCACGCGCCCGGTGCCGTTGTCCTGGTTGAACAGCGCCTGCAGCCCGCGCACCACCTCCGGGTGGTCCTCGGAGAACGCGCGCGAGCCGTTGAGCCCTTCCTCTTCGCCGCTCCAGTGGCCGACGAGGATGGTGCGCCGCGGGTTGGGCAGCGCCTGCTTGAGCAGGCGCATCGCCTCCATCATCGTCACCGTGCCCGTGCCGTTGTCCGTCGCCCCCGACGACCCGTCCCACGAGTCGAAGTGCGCCGACAGCAGCACGTACTCGTTGGGCCGCTCACGCCCGCGCAGCTCGGCCACCGTATTGAACACTGGGCGCTCACCGAGGAACTCCGACTCGGCCGTGAGGCGCACCCGCGGCCCCTGCCCGCGCTCGGCGAGGCGGACGAGCAGGCCGTAGTCCTCGCACCCGACGTCGAACGTCGGCAGCTGCTGCCGCGGCGAGCCAAAGACCTTGTCGACCCCC
>DASWUT010000279.1:0-2334 GCA_036401455.1 Gemmatirosa sp.
GCGGAGCATCGGAGTCGCGGGGGGGCGAGCCGGCGGGGCGGCGGCGGAACGGACGGTCGCTGGTACCCCGCAGCGGCGGAGCGGGACGCTAACGCGTCCGCGCCGCGCTGGGCACCCCGCCGTCGGCGCCTCGCCGTGGGCACGCCCGTTGCCCCAGCCGTGCGGTTTCCCACTTCCGACAGGAGCAGCACACGATGGCTGACGACCAGCACCGCCGCCGCGACCAGGACCGCGAGATCGACCGCCTCGCCCTCGACGGCAGCAAGAGCGCGTGGCAGGAGCGGACCGCCCCGGCCGCGAGCGACCCGGTGAGCGACGACGAACGCCGGGGACTCAACGTCCTCGGGCAGAGCGATCCGCGCGGCGACGGCAGCATCAACGGCGTGAGCGACACGAACGAGGGCGACGTGCACGCCGCCGCGCCGATCATCGCCGCCGCGGGCGAACATCGGGTGAGCCCGCCGCTCGTCGACGACGCCGGCCTCGGCGACGGCGACATCAGCGTGTCCGGCGGCGCGGCGGGCGGCGCCTGAGCTCAGCGGCGAACGGCCGGCCCGCCGATCCCCGCGCTGGACCCCCGCCGGGCTCCGCTCGCCGCCTCGGACCGAAGCCCCTCCCGCGCGCGATCCTTGGCCGCGCGGGCGGGTGGGCCGTGCGCGCCGCGGCCGTGGCCGCGTTCGCCTTCGGCACGCTCTCCAACCTGCAGGCGTCGCCCGACCTCGCCGCCGCGTCGGCGCGTCTCACCCGCGCGCTGCACCCATCGATCGGCGCGCGCGACGTGCTCGACGGGCTGCGCAACGTCGCACTCACCGCCGGCGTCGGCGTCGTCTGGCTCGCGACGGCGCGCGCCACGGGCGCGGGAGGCCGGCTGCGCCGCGAGGTCACCGTCGCCGGCATCGTCGGCCTGGTCCTGGGGCTCCTCGCCGAGACCGCGCAGCTCTTCTCGCCGGTCCGCATGTCGAGCATCCTCGACGTGCTCACCAACGGACTCGGCGCGTTCGTCGGCGCCGCAGCGATCGCCAACATCATCGCCTACGGCGCGCGCGACGCGTGGCGCCGCGCCCGACGCCGCAGCCGGCCGCGGTGGCTCGCGCGCCTGGGCGGCGTGCCGCTGCTCTACGTCGCGGTGCCGTACACGGTCGCCTGCTGGCTCGAAGCGTTCTCGCCGCTCGGGCGCCCCGACCGCGTTCCGGGCGCATGGGGCGGGCCCGAACGCCGCTGGTCCGCGGCGCTCGCCTACGCCGCGGCGCATGCGGGTGACTTCCCCGCGCCCGTCGACCTCGTCCTCTTCGCGCCGGCCGGCGCGCTCGTCACGCTCTGGCTCATGGAGCGCGGGATGCGCCGCTGGCACGCGGCGGCGCTCGTCGCCACGATCCTTGTAGCGAGCTGGGCGGTCGCCGAGTTGCTGCGTGGCTTCTCGGGCGGTGACATGCTGGTGTGGGCGGTCGCGCTCCACGGGATCGCGTCGACCGGCGGCGCGGCCGCCGCGGCGGTGTGGTCGCGCCACGTCGACCGCACGCACGGCCCGGTCGCGCGCCCGGCACCGTACCTCCTCCCCGCGTTCGCGGCGCTCGTGCTCGCCTGGAGCTGGCGCCCCTTCGTGCTCGTCACGTCGTGGCGCGCGGTAGCCGGCGCGCTCCGCCCCGAGGCGTTCATTCCGCTCGCCGAGCTCGCCGAAATCATGTCGGTGCACAGCGTGGCCGACGTCGGCGTGGGCGCGCTGCTCTACGCCCCGCTCGGCGCGTGGCTTGCCGCGCGCGCTGCCGCCGCGGGCGGAACCGACTCGACCGGCGGCCTGCGCGCGCTCTGGCCGGGTGTCGTGGTCGGACTCGCCGCCGAATGCGGGCAGATCGTCATCGCTGGCCGGACGTTCGACGTCACCGACCTGCTCGTGCAGTGGGCGGGGGTGCTGGTCGGCGCGGTGGTCTGGCGCGCGGCGCAGGCGCGGGCGCGCACGCACGGGCCTGCTGCGCGCGTTGAAGGGGTATACGCGCAGCCGACGTCACGCGCGAGCACGCCGGTGGTGGTGCGCCCACGCAATCCCGCCGCGCGGAGCGGCCGTTAGCGAGGGCACATCGCGCTTGCGCAGGGCACGGGGTGGAGCCGCGCTTTCGCGCGCGTGACAGCGCGACGTGTCTCGTCACCCCCGCGAAGGCGGGGGGCCACCTCTCTCGGCTGACCCACTACCGCCGCCTGCGCGTCAGCGCTCGTGCGCCGGGTTGGGCGTGTGCGGCGCGCGCCCGAGGTCCTGCCACCGCGTCTCGCGCACCTCGACATCGAAGTGCGCGGCGGCGGCGCGCACGTTGGCCCACGCGAGATCGCGCTCCGCGTCGC
>DASWUT010000280.1:0-4062 GCA_036401455.1 Gemmatirosa sp.
GTCGCGCGCCGGGCGTCACGCACGGCGACCAGCCCAGGCGCGATCGCCGCACTGGCGAGACCGACGGCGCACGCGGCCGCTGCGATCGCGAGACGCCACCGCGGGACGGGGCGCACCGGATCCTCGCGCTCGGTACGCGCGGCACGACGCGCGCCCACGATCGCGCGGGTTCCGCGCGGCGTGAAGGCAAGCGACACCGGGTCGCGCGCGGCCGCGTACGCCGCGACGTGGGCCGCGCCGAACGCGGCGGCGAACACCGCACCGTCGATCCCGCGCGCGATGAGTGCCGGCTGCCACGTCGGGACCGAGCCCCCCTTGGCGCACGCGCCGTCCGCGCCGGGCGCCGTGCTGCCACCCGAGTCGGCGGCCGCGGGTACGCAGAGCGCGATCGGCGTACGTCGCAGGGCGGCCACGCGCCGGTCCGCTGCAAACCAGAGATCAAGCACGACGTCGTCGTCCGACCACGTGAGGGCGGGGGCAGGCGTCGTCACCGCGTCCGCCTCCGCAGCGGCTGGCGCTGCACCGGTCGGCAGCGTGTCCGCGGCAGTCAGGGCGTGCCCGAGGACGGCGGCGACCGACGTCAGCCCGACAAACCGCGTGCCCGCCTGCGCGCACGCCCAGACCACATCGGCGACGATCGGGCTGTGGTACGCGCCGGCCCACACCTCGCCGTAATCCGGCGTCAGCGCGCGCACGCCGCCTGTCACAATCGGTGTCCCGTTCCTGAGGAACAGTCGGCCTGCGTGCTCGTGCACGAACTCCGTCGCGGCAGCCGGATCCGACGTGCCGGGGAGACCCGAGAGCCGCTTGAGTTGGGCGAACCGCGGTGCGAGGGCGACGTACGTGGGCGGACGGAGTCCGTTCATCGCCCGACGGCGCCACCGCCCGCCCGAGTGACGGGCCGCCGACCGTGCATCGACCAGCAATCCGGTGAGGACCGCGTCGAGCGCCGGCCGTGCGTCGGTCGGCTCGGCCGTGGGCTCCGCCGTCCAGGAACGCGCATCGGCCCAGACGATGGCGCCCGCGCGGAGGACGACGGCCCGCACGCACGCCGTCCCGACCTCAACGCCGATCGCCGCCGCGCCATTCCCGGCGGACGCGCGACCCACCCATGGGCGGCGCACCGTCACTCGACCCACGTCCGACGCCGAACGATCGCCGGCCGTACGCCGGAGCGCGCGACGCGGAGTTCGAGCACCGCGAGGACCGCGGGGACGCCCTCGCTCGCGCGGGCGGTCACCGTCCAGAGGTCCGGCGCCACCGGCCCACGAGCCGCCGGCCCCGGTGGTTGCATCGGCTGCAGGGCCAGTGGCATCATGGGGCGTGTGCGCAGCGTGGCCGCCTCGTTGGCCGAGCCCGAATCCGCGGGCGACAGCGTGTCCACCGGCGTGACAGTGAGCTGGCACCCGTGGGGCAGGTCCGCAACGTCGTGCAGCTGTTGATCGAGCGTGCGCCACACCGTCGCGCTCGGCGGCTCGCCGGGCAGCGTGGCCGCACGCGGAGCGGACGTGCCCGCCAGCGCAGCGTCAGTCGCGGCGAGCGCGCGCGCCGCACAGTCCTCGGCGCGCCACCCGGCCCGCGTGAGGGCGACGCGATTCGTCGCGCTCGCGACGGCCTCGCGTCCCGCGACGGCGGTCGCGAGCGCACACGCGGCCACGGCGACGACGGTCCAGAGCACGGCGACCAACACGTACCCGCCGGACCCGGAGCCGCGGAAGCCACGACGTGACTCGCTGCAAGATCCTGGACCGCCGCTTGCGCGGGGGTGACGGTGCAAGCCACGCGCGCTGAGTTCTGGCTTTACGGTCCCCCTCGCGCAAGCGATGGCCCGTCCTGCTCTGGCGGCTCGTGGAGCACGGTCCATCATCCCCGCGCCCCGATGCGCAGAATGAGCGTGTCCGCGTCGGAGATGACGCCGAGCGCGAGCGGGGGCGTGATCGCCGGTGGCCAGCTGGGCACCCACCGGCCGCCCGCCTCGGGCGTCGTGAGATACCGCAACGTGACGGACCGTGTTGCCCGGCGGAGCACGACGGTGTCGGGCCGACCGGCTACGGTGAGCGTGAGCGTCAGCACCGGACGTCCGTCCGCCGAATCGGATGCGAGCCGCGCGCGGCAGGGTACGTGCTGGTTCGACGGCGTGTCGCACCACGTCGCGAAGGTCGCGGCGCGCGCGTCGCCCGCGAACGCGCGCGCCGGCTGTACCCCGGTTTCGAGCTGGCCGACCGTGGCCCGCAGCAAGCGCTCGGCATTCGCCTCGCGGTCCACCACTCGTGCCGCGGCGAGCGCGACGTCGGCCGCCCCCGCGATCTGCACGAGTGCCGACCGTGCGGCGAGGAGCGCGAGCGCCCCGACGCCTAACGCCACGACGAGTTCGAGCAGGGTGAAGCCGGGGCGGGCGCCGCGACGCCGGCGCCCCGCCAGCCGGCGTCGCGGCCCGTTACGGACGCGCGACACGGCCCGCGGCGTTCGGGGGGTCGACCGGCCGGTACAGCGACGTCGAGAGCATGGGCGGTCCGCCGTCGAGGGACGCCGGCGTGCTGTCGGCCGACAGCAGCGTGACGCGGTACAGGGTGGGTGCGGGGCGGTCGACGCGGAGCGTCCAGGCACCCTCCGGACGGTCGCCGAGGTGTCGGTCGAGGTCCGTGCGCGGCCAGAGCGCGACGGCGTCGAGGAAGGCGCTCGCGCGGCGGACGGCCGCGTCGCGCTCGCGCACGCGGTCGACCGCGCGCGTCGCCGCCGCCGCGAGCGCGACGCCCGCCGTGACCGAGGTCGCGACGATGAGTAGCGCGACGAGCGCTTCGAGCAGCGCGATACCGGGGGGCGCGTGCCGCGACCGCCTAACATCACGGGTGTTCACGGCGCCGCGTCCCCGATCGGGCCCGGACCGGCGAGGTGACCGGTCAGGCGGTCGACGGGGCGCTCGGCCACCGCGGTACCCCCTGGACCGCGCGGGGTCGAGTCGATGGCGGCGACCACGCTGCCGTCCGGCAGCGCGAGCAGTTCGCGACCGGCGCGCACGTCCTGCGGAGCCGGGACGTGGACCGGGCGACCCGTCGTGAGTGCCCGCGCGCGCGCCGCCGCGATCGTCCGGCGCCACGCGTCGCCCCCCGCGGGCGCCCCACGCGGTGTTCCGAGCGCCAGGCCGACAACGCTCGTCATCACGCCCAGCACGGCCACGACCACGATCAATTCCATGAGCGTGAATCCGCGCCGGAGCGAAGACCGCTTGCCCGCGGCGTACACCGCCCGAGGTGCGGCGGAACGCGCCATCACGCGCCCGGCCGGACGCTGTAGACGGCCTGCAACAGCGCGGCAGCGACGAGCGCGACTCCGGCACCGAACCCGAGGATCAGTGCGGGTTCGAGCAGCCGCACGGTGTGCGTCACGACCGACTCGGCACGCTCTGCCTCGAGGCGCGATGCGTGCGCGAGCATCGGCGCGAGCCGCCCCGCGGCCTCCCCCGCGCGTGCGAGGCGGACCGTCGTCGGCGTGACGGCGGCGGTCCGGCCGAGGGCGGCGGCGACCGACTCGCCCGCGACCACGCCCGTCCGCGCGTCAACCAGCCGCGCCTCGATCTCCATATCGCCCGCTGCGCGGGCGGCATGCGCCAGCGCGGGGGCGGCCGATAACCCCCGGTCTAACAGCGCGGCGAGTGCCGCCGCGCTCCGCGCGCTCGCCGCGGCCCAGCGTGCGGTGCCCACCAACGGCGTGCGGAGGAGCAGCCCGTGCCAGCGGCGGCGCCCCTCGGGCGTCGCGACCCAGAGGCGCCACAGGACGGCGAGACCGACGGTCATCAGCGCGACGCCGGGGGCGGCGCCGCTGGCGACCGTCGCGGCCGCGAGCACCAGGCGCGTGGACCACGGCAGTGTCTGCCCCAGGTCCGAGAGGATCACGGCGAAACGCGGGAGGACCACGGTCACGAGTAGCGCGACCGACGCCGACCCCGCCGCTGCGAGGAGCAGCGGGTACGCGAGTGCGGCGCGCACGGCCGCGCGCGTGCGCGCCGCTCGTTCCGTGAGTTCCGCCGCCTGCCGGACGGCCTCCGCGAGGCTCCCGCCGCCC
>DASWUT010000281.1:0-2796 GCA_036401455.1 Gemmatirosa sp.
CGCGAGGCCGCCGCGGCCGCCGACCCGGACGGGGACGTGCCCGCGGACGTCGTCCTCGCCGAGCTGCGGGCCGAGTTGGCCGCGGCGCGGGGAGCGACCGCCTGAGCGTCGCCGGCCCGGCGCGGCTGGTCGTCCGCCCCGAGGCGCGGGCCGAACTCCGGGCCGCCGCGCGCCGCTATGACCGCGAGTCGCCCGGGCTCGGCGGCGAGTTCCTCGGCGAGGTGCAGCGCGCGTTCGGGAGCGTGGCGGTGCGTCCGGCGGCGGGGTCGCCGCTGCCGGCCGGGCGCCGGCGGGTGCTCTTGCGGCGTTTCCCGTACGCGGTGATCTACCGGGAGCTGGACGCGGCCCGAGTGCGCGTGCTCGCGGTGGCGCACTTCCGGCGCCGCCCGGACTACTGGGTCGCGCGGGACCGGCCGTGAAAGGGTAGCGGTCCGGACGCCTAACGAGGCGTTGAAGCTGCCGGGTCTGCGGGGACGCTCCTGGCCCGCCTTCCACGTCCGGCGTGTCGCGATCGATCACGCGCTGCGAAGGCCCGCAGCTTAACTGGGGCGTTAGACCTCAACAAACCGTGTCGATCGTGAAAGTCAGCGGGTGGCATATCGGGGTTGCGGCCGAAGCAATTGCGGCGGCCCAATTTGCGCGTTGCGGCCTCGATGTGTCGGTCCAGTATGGGGCGAATCAACCCGAGTACGATCTAATCGTGACGCGAGACGACCGGCTGCTGAAAGTTTCGGTGAAGGGCAGCCAAGACGGCAGTTGGGGGCTGACGCAGTCGTACCTGAAGGCGGCTGCGTACCGCGATGCCGCGGATGCGTGGCTGGCCCGGCACAAGCCCAAGACAGTGTTCTGCCTCGTACAGTTCTCGGGCGTCGAGCTTGACCAACTGCCGCGCCTGTATCTTGCGTGGCCGGTAGAGATTGCCGAGCGCTTGAAAGCGACCGCCAACGGCCGCGGAGACACGATCCTGTACGAAAACCACGCCTGGGGCTCGCGCGCCCACGCGGCGGGCACCGTCGAGGCAGTGCCGGCTGAGTGGCGGTTCACCACTTCGCGGGTTGAGGCGCTGCTCGCTGAGGTCTAACGAGGCGTTGAAGCTGTAAAGTATGCAAGAACGCCCCGCTCCTCCGCGGACGCCATCACCCGCAATCACCAACGCGCTCGGACAGCTTGCAGCTTAACTTGGGCGTTAGGCCGCAACGAGCTGGGGCGTCGCGCTACTTTCCGGTATGGACCTGGAATTCGAGTGGGACCCGGTCAAGGCGGCCGCGAACGTGCGCGCGCACGAGGGCGTCACTTTCGACGAGGCGAGCACCGTCTTCGGCGACCCGCTCTCGAGTGTGTTCGCCGACCCCGACCACTCGCTCAAGGAGGAGCGCCTGGTCGTCATCGGGCGCTCGGACCGGGGCCGCGTCCTCGTCGTTATGTTCACCGAGCGGCCCCCCTCGGTCCGCCTCATCAGCGCGCGTCCAGCCACTCGCCCGGAACGGGCAGCCTATGAAGCCGGTGACCTCTGACCAGCCCGGGGCGGGCACCCCGGCCCGCGACCCCGACGAACTTTTGCCCGAGTACGACGCGGCCTTGATCCGGGCGGGCGAGCGCGGGCGGTACGCAGCGCGATACACGCGGGGGACGAACTTGGTGCCGCTCGACCCGGACGTGGCTGCGGCATTCCCGGACCCGGCCGAGGTGAACGCGGTGCTCCGGGCGGTGGCGGGGCTCATCCGAGCGCATCAGCCAGCGCGCGGGGCCGACCGGGCCGGGGCCGACGCAGCTGCGGCCTAACGAGGCGTTGCAGCTGTCGGGTATGCACGGACGCTCCGGGCGCGCCTTCCGCGTCTCGTGTTCCGCGTGCGTCGGCGCGCTGCGAAAGCCCGCAGCTGAACTGGGGCGTTGGGCAGCAACGGGCACCGTATTCTCGCACCCACGGATTGAGTCTTACGTGTCACATCAGATCTCAGCCCGGCGTACCGGACGGCAGCCTCGGCACGATGCTGGTGCTGTGGCGCCCTTGGCCGTTCGTGCGAAGCGCGGCGCAAAGTTCGGGGCGCTGATGGGTGTAGGACTGGCGGGCATGGCTGCGGTCGGACTAATCCTCGGTGGGCGTGCGCTCCTCGAGCGCGTCAGCTACGGTCTGCTCTGGGCGCCCCTGGCGTACGTTCTCGGCAGTACGGTCACGGGCGCCGCAGCCGGTGCCGTCAACCCCCTCCTTACGCGCGCCTGGCGGGCGTACGTCGCTGGGGTGATACTCTCCATGCCGCTTGCCCTGGCCGTTCGGGTCATCCTTCGGGGGCTGCAGCCGTGGAGCAATGCGGACACGGTCGTCCTTTCGTCCCTCGTTCTTACCCTCGGTGGCGCATGCGGCGTGTCCTTCTGGCGGGATTCAGTGCGCCATCCGATCCGGCGGGAATCCCGGCGCCACCGCGCAGCTGCCCAACGTGGCGTTGCAGCTGACGAGTAACAGGGATGCTCCCGCGTGCCCGCGTGCTCCGGATGCCCGCTACCGCTGTTGCGCTTGGACAACTCGCAGCTGAACTTCGGCGTTAGGTGGCTTTCCCTCACCAGGACTGAGCGTCCACCGTTCCACGCCGGCGAGTGGCGGTCGAGGCGGTCGCAACCGCTTCGGCGTACGCGAAGCCGCCCCGGCCTGCGCGACCGAGTCCGCTTCCAGCGGTTACCCTTCACGTATGAAGACCAGGGCGGAGCGGGTCATCCGCGGGCGGCTGGCGAGCCTCACCGTGTTCGGTGTGTACTGGTTCGCGGCCCTCGTGCTGCTGTTCCTCGCGGGACTGCTCGTCG
>DASWUT010000282.1:0-12273 GCA_036401455.1 Gemmatirosa sp.
GCGCCGATTGAGGCGTATTGCCTCGCCGATCTTAGCGAAGAGAGTCGAGCCGGCGGGAATAGTCTTAGCTCGCAAGACGCTTACGTCATCCGCGCTGACGTAATTAACCGCGTCGGAGATGAGCCCATTAGTCACACGACATGCTGCCGAGACATCGCTCACCTTGGCGAATGGGATGTCCCCAGAAGAACGCCCTTGTAAGGTGGGCGGAAAACCAACCCCGGCCTGGATGTCGCAGACGTCCCCCAGCTCCGCATACGTCCACCCCGGCGGTAGTGCGTCCTGCGCTGCACTCACGCGACTGCCTCTGGTTCCGGGGCCGCCAGCGCCTCACTCAACGCCTCCATCTCCTCCATCGCCTCGCGCAGCTTCGCCAGGATCTCCGCCGCGATCTCCTCCGGCTCCGGCAACTCGTCGTGCCGCTGCGCACTCTCGTCCCGCAGCCACGCCAGATCCAGATTGTCGCCGCGCTTCCGCACCTCCTCGCGCGTGAAGCACCGGAACCGCCCCGCCTCTCCCTCGTCCCGCCGCTCCGCCGTGCCTAACGGATACGCCCCGTACGCCGCCTCGAACTGGGCGAAGTGCCCGCGCGTGAGCGGCGTCCGCTTGCCGAAGCTCGGCATGTTCGCCCGCAGGTCGTAGACCCACGTGCGCTCAGTGTTCCCGGTGTCCCGGTTGGCCGGCCCGCGTGTGAAGAACAGCACGTTCGTCTTCACCCCCTGCGCGTAGAAGATCCCCGTCGGCAGCCGCAGGATCGTGTGCAGGTCGCACTTGTCCATCAGATCCGCGCGGATCTGCGCCCCCACCCCCTCCTCGAACAAGACGTTGTCGGGGAGCACCACCGCCGCCCGCCCACCCGGCTTCAGCCCGCGGTAGACGTGCTGCAGGAAGGCGAGCTGCTTGTTGGACGTCGGGTAGGTGAAGTCGTCCCGCGTCGGCCGCCCGCCGCCCTTCTTCGTGCCGAACGGCGGGTTGGTGAGGATCACGTCCGCCGCGCCTAACGCCTTCCCCTCGGGCGAGAGCGTGTCGCCGAGCAGCAGGCCGTCGCCCTCGATGCCGTGGAGCATCGCGTTCATCAGCAGCAGGCGGTGCGTGTCGGGCACCAGCTCCACCCCATGGAACGCGTCGCGTCGCTGGAACGCCTGCGCGGCCTCGGGGAGCGCGAACAGCTCGTCGGTGTGCTGCTTGATCCAGCGGTCGGCCGCGACGAGGAAGCCGCCGGTGCCGGCCGCCGGGTCCTGCACCACCTCGCCCGCCCGGGGCTGCACGAGCGCGACCATGCTCTCGATCAGCGGGCGCGGCGTGAAGTACTGCCCCGCGCCGCTCTTCGTCTCGTTCGCGTTCCGCTCCAGCAGCCCCTCGTACAGGTCGCCGAGTCCTTCGGTGCGCGCCGAGTACCAGTCGAGCGCGTCGATGTCGACGACCAGCTTCCGGAGGTTGCGCGGCTGGCGGAGCGTGGTGCTCGCGTTGGCGAAGATCGCCTGCACCAGCCGCGACCCGTGCGTGCCGAGGTGGACGAGCGCGGTGCGGTAGAACTCGAGTTGCGCGGTGCCGTCCTTCGCGACGAGGTCGGGCCAGCGGTAGCCCGCGGGGAGCTGCGCGGCCGTGCCCGTCTCCTCGGTCATCTTGAGGAAGAGCAGGTAGGTGAGCTCGGTGACGTACTCGTGGTACGTGATGCCGTCGTCGCGCAGGACGTGGCAGAGGGCCCAGAGGCGCTGGACGATTTCGTGGGTGTGCATCGGGGGAGCGGGTGAGGCCGTGTTGCGTATTTTTCGTTTTCCCGTATTCTGGTGGTGTCCAGACCGGGCTGGCGGGCCACGAGCGACGAACTTTCCGCGAGCCCGCCGGTATCAGTCTGGGCGCGAACGTTGCGTTATTTGCGTTGCGCGGTCAGAGATACGTCGCTCAGCAGGTTCAGCGCTACCGGGGTTAGCCATGTCAATGCTCAAGACGCCCGATACAGAGTACCTGGAGATCTACGATCCGACGGAGGGGGGGGATCGGGCGCAGGCGGCGGCAGCGGCTCGGTCACTGGAGCATCTGTCGCACGACGCGCCGGTATGCTTCACGGACGGGGACGGTGCCTCGGTCGAGATCCCGCCCGTCGCGCTCCGCATGCTGCAGGCGTTCCTGAGGCAAGTGGCGCGTGGAAAGAGCGCTGTTCTGGTCGGCTCCGGATCACCCGAGATCTCGACGGCGGAAGCGGCGGAGATCCTCGGTGTCTCCCGGCCCCACGTCGTCAAGCTCGTCGACCTCGGGGTCCTGCCGAGCACGAAGACCAGCGACGCGGCCGGCGCGCACCGGCGACTGCGTCTGAGCGACGTGCTCGCCTACCGCGCCGAGCGTCGTGCGCGTCGGAAGGGGTTGGCCGAGCTCCAGCAGCTCACGGCGGACATGGGCGGCTACGACGAGCTGATCGAGGGAGGCGCGCTGCGATCCGACGCCGAGGTCGCCCGCATGCTCCGCGACGGAAGCGGAGAGCCGTCTACGGACTGAGGTCACGGCTCCGGGCCTCCGCGGCCGGACATGGCCGCGCGTCCGCTCGCACCTCTCGTTGGATCGCCGTCCGCGATCCTCGACGCGAACGTGCTGATCGCGCCGTTCCTGCGGGACGTCATGCTGTCGCTGGCCGACGCAGGGCTGTACCGCGCGCACTGGACCGACGAGATCACATCCGAATGGACGCGGAACGCGCTCGCCAAGTGGCCTGGGGCGACGGCGGTCAAGTTGCGGCGCACGGTGGAAGTGATGAGGACGCACTTCCCGGATGCGTGCGTGCACAGTTACGAGCGGCACCTCCCGCGTGTGGACCGGGTCGACGCAAAGGACCGGCATGTCGCGGCCGCGGCACTCGAAGTCGTCGGTCGCGTGCCCGCCGGGAGCGTGACGGTGATCGTGACCGCGAACCTGAAAGACTTTCCCGAACCGGCGCTCGCGGACGTGGGAGTCGTCGCTGCGGACCCCGACAGCTTCGTACTCGCCCTGCTCAGCTTCGCGCCAGAGGTCGGGGTTCCCGCGCTCGAACGCCACCGCACGCGGCTGAAGCATCCGCCGCTCACGCCCGTCAACTACCTGGACCTCCTGCTGAGGTCGGGACTCGTCGGAACGGCCCGGGCACTCGCGGATGGTGTGCATCCGAACGACGACGCTCGTGATCCCGCCGATCACGACGCGTCGACCTCGGCGGCCCAAGATCGCGAGTGCGACTCCACGACGGGCGGCGCTCAAGCGGACTGACGCACCCCGCCGGGATCGCCGCGCCAGACCGCGTCCTGCAGGTCGCCGACGACGTCCGCCAGCCGTCCGTCGAACACCCGGTTCAGCCGGTCGAACCCGCCGCCCTGCGCGCGGAACTGCTCGCGGTCGAGCGCCTCGCGGTCGACGACGAACTCCTTCTCGAGCTGCTGCCCGATACGCTTGAGCCAGCGCCGCTGCACGTCGGTCCACGGCTGCCGCGCCAGGACGCGGTCCACGGCCCGCGCGACGCGCTCCGCGTAGGGCACAAGCGGGTCGCCTAACGCCTGGCGCCGCACGTAGCCGATGATCGAGGCCGCGACGTCCTGGTTGGTGACGTCGCGGAATGCCGTGCGGACCGCCGCCTCGGGGTAGCCCGCCGCGTCGAGGGCGAGCCGCAGCTCGCGGAGCCCGGCGCGCGTGAGGTCGCGCGGGCGCTGCGTGACGACGAGCAGCGCAGGCACCTCGTTGAGGTGGTCGCGGAGGTACGCGGCGAAGCCGTCGAGGTAGTCCTCGGGGCGCTGGCGCGCGCCGGCCGTGTCGCTGCCGTAGCCGTGCTCCACGCCGCGCAGCCGGTCCTCGTGCTCTGAAATCACCAGCCGCGTTCCGCCCAGCCCGTGCCGGTCGAGCACGTCGACCAGCGCGGGGCGCGCGGCGAGGAACGCGGCCGCCTCGGCCGGCGTCGCCCTGCGGAGCCGTTCGATGAGCCCATCCACCCCCGGCCGGCCGTCAGCAGGTGGTCCGCTGGGCGAGCTTCCAACGGCCGCATCGACCAACGCCGTCGCACCCGCCAGCCGGCGCCGCCGACGGCGAAGCGCGGCGATGAGCTGCTCCTGCAGCATGCGCTGCGCGTCGTGCGTGCCCGCCGCGACGGCACGTTCCAGGTCCGCGACGAGCGCGCCGACCGACACCGCCGCGGAGGCGACCACGGGCGTCATCGCCGTGTGCGGCTCCAGCGCGGCGTACAGGTCGACCGCGTCGTACAGGCGGAAGACGTCCTTGTCCTCTCCCGGCCCGTACAGGTCGGGGTGCAGGCGGGTCGCGCGGCCGAGCATCTGTTCGTAGAGGATGCGGGAGCGGACTCGGCGAAGGAAGACGAGGTTGACGAGCGCCGGGACGTCGACGCCCGTCGTGAGCAGATCGACCGTGACCGCGACCGCGGGGCGGCGCTCGTTCTTGAACCGGCGCAGCAGGCGCCGCGGATCGTCGGCGGCCGCCGTGATCTTCACGACCGTGTCGTGGGGCAGCGCGCCGTAGCGCGCCTCGAACGCCTCGGTGAGTAGCCGGACGACGAGGTCCGCGTGCGCGTCGGTGGCCGCGAAGACGAGCGTCTTGCCCGGCTGCTCGGGGTCGATGCGCGCCGCGAGCTCCGCGCAGACCACTCGGTTGAAGCTCTCGGTGACCACCTTGCGGTTGAAGTCCTCGACCTCGAAGGCCAGCTCGTCGGGCGTGCGAAACAGCTCGCGTTGGGCGCGCGCCGTATCGTAGACCTGCACCTGCTCTCCCGTCTTCCAGCGAATGCCGTCCTGCGACAGCGCGGTGACGATGCGCGTCGGCGGCTCGTGGTCGACCAGCCAGCCGTCGACCACCGCCTGTCGGTAGCTGTAGGTGTAGACTGGCGCGCCGAAGATCTCGGTCGTGTGCAGCGCGGGGGTCGCCGTGAGCGCGATCTTCACCGCGTCGAAGTGGTCGAGCACGCGCCGGTACTTCGACAGAAAATCCTGCTCGTTGCGAACACCGAACTCCGCCTCGCCCAGCTCGCGATCGAGCACGTAACCACGGTGCGCCTCGTCGACGACGACACAGTCGTACGTGTCGGGCGGCAGCGCCACCTCGCCGTCGGCGACGTCGAGCACCCGTCGCACCATCCCCTGCACGGTCGCCACCTGCAGCCGTGTGTCGGCGTCGGGGCGCAGATCGCCCAACGCCTTCACGTCGTAGATGTCGACGAAGCGTTGGAGCCCTTCGAGGCGCACCGATTCGAAGGCTTCGAGTGCCTGCTCGCCGAGCGCGGTGCGGTCGACGAGAAAGAGCACGCGGCGGAAGCGTTTGACCTTGAGCAGCCGGTAGACGAGGCCGAGGAGTGTGCGCGTCTTCCCCGTCCCCGTGGCCATCGCGAGCAGGATCTCGCGCCGACCGTCGGCGATCGCTTGCTCCGCGGCGCGGATGGCCGCATGCTGGTAGTCGCGCAGTGGCAGGTAGTCGCTCGCCGTCGCGGCGAGCGCGGCATCCGCTCCCGGCGCATCCAGCGCGAGCAGGTCGAGCAGCCCGTCGGGCGTGTACCAACCTTCGAGCGCGCGGGGATGGTTGGTCGCCTGCCGCGCGTCGCGAAACCAGATACCGCTCTGCTCCAGCAGCTGTCGCAGAAAGGGACGCCCGTTGGTCGCGAAGAGGAATGGGACGTGATAGGGCCCGTCCGGCGCCGCGCCCCACGGCCCGCCAGCGAGCGCCGCGCCGTCCATCGCCGCGAAGCTGGCCGCGTAGCGCGCCGCCTGACCGAGGGCGGAGCGGGCGTCACGGTTCTGCCGTTTGGCCTCGACCACACCTATCGCCGTGAGGCCGGCGAACAGCACGTAGTCCGCCGGGCCGGTCGCGGTCGGCCACTCGGCGATCGCCAGGTTCCGCCCACGGGCGGGGCGCGCTCCGCCGCGATAGGTGAGCGTCTCGCTGTCTGCCTCCCAGCCCGCGTCGCGCAGCTGCTGGTCGATCAGTCGTCGTGTGCCCGCCTCGTCCAGCGCGAGCGTGGCAGCGGCGCGACGTCCACGCACACGGATCGCTTCGCGGGCCGGCTCCGGCGCCTGCTCCGCGTCGCGCCGCACGGTCGCGAGCGCCACTGCCGTACGCGCCCGCTCCTCCGTGAGCAGCCGCTCCATCTCTTCTGCCATCGCGAGCGCGGCGTCCTGGTCGCTCGTCGCGGCGGCGAGACGCGCGGCGTAGGTGGCAGCTTCGGCCGCGGCGCGCTCCCGGTCGGCGGCGCTCGCCGCGGCGGTTGCGTGGGCCTCCACCGCGACCTGGTCCGCCGAGACGGCGGCGCGCTGCGCGTCGGCGAGTTCGGCGCGTAGCTGCTCGATCTGCGCGCGCAGCTCGGCTGCTGGATCCGGCGCCGGTCGCGGTGCGACGAACGGCCCCGGACGGAACGTGGGGTCGCCGAACGTCTGATGGAACCAGACTCCCGCGGTGCGCGCCAGCCGCAACGTTGCGACCGCGTCGGCGGGCGTGCCGGTGAACCGGTGCGCCGCCGAGTTGCCACTCTTACGGATCGTGTGGAAGAGTTCGGCGACCTCGCGTCCGAGCATCCCGATGTTCTCGAGCGCGCGGATCAGCGCGAGCTGGTTTCCCTCGGGTCCGGCATCGACACCGACCCGGGCCGCCGTCTGCTGCAGCAACGACTCCGCGAACTGCCGAGCTTTGAAAATCGACGAGTTCGGATCCTGAAGCGCATGCAACTCCGCCAGCGCACCGAGCCGAACGAGCAACGGGTCGTGGCGGCGAAGGAAGCCGAAGTTCGCGCTCTCCGCGGGGGCAGGGTCGACGGGCCAGCGGCTGGAAGACACGGGGCGGGGCGGTGGCACGGAGCGCCCCGGACGGGCGACGGAGTCGGAGCGCAGCGGCAGCGCGCCCAGCGGCGACCGCGAGCTGTGTCACAAAATGCGATGCGCGCTACACCGCGCCAGTAGGACGCGAACCGCCGCAGACGCGATACGTAACGCCGCCGCGGCCACTCGCAACGCAGCACGCGGAGGAGTGCGACGCGCTGGTTGTTACCCGGTGCTGTTACCCGGAACGGCGATGGGCCGGCGCATGTGCGCCGGCCCATCGCCTAAGTCATTGTACGCCTCGAGATTACTCCAGTGGCTAGGGAGGGAATTGAACCCCCGACACGCGGATTTTCAGTCCGCTGCTCTACCAACTGAGCTACCTAGCCAAACCATGCGGACCCACGTAGACCAACGCGAATTCGTTGTGTAAGGTGGACGGCTTCGGGGGATGGCGCAAGCGCCGGTTCGGGTTGTACGGGTTCGCTCCGTGGGGTGGTGGGTCAGGTCAGCATCCCCCCGTTGCACCGACCGGCCCGTCCCAGCACGCATCACTGACGGAACTGGTGAGACGTCGATTTCCACACCGAGTTGTGCGCTCCCGTCCGGCGTGGCGAGTCAGCCCCGGCGCGGCTCACGGCCCGATCTCGGAGACGACGGTCTGGCACGGATAGCGGAAGATCTGGGCGGTGGCGCGGCGAACGCGCTGCCGCCGGGGTCACGAGGGTTGCAGGGTGGCCTGCTGTCGCGCGTAGTGCGTGGGCGGCGCGCCGACGTGGCGCGCAAAGGCGACGCTGAAGCTGCTCGCCGAGCCGTACCCGACGCGCGCCGCGACCTCGGCGACGCCGACGCCCTGGCGCCGCAGGAGGTCCTTCGCCAGGGCCATGCGCCAGGCCAGGAGATACGCCATCGGGGCCACCCCAACCGCGTGCTGGAAGCGGCCGAAGAACGCCGAGCGGGAGAGCGCGGCCTCCCGCGCCAGCTCGGCCACGGTCCACGCCCGGGTCGGGTGCTCGTGCATCCGCCGGATCGCGGCGGCGAGCGGCGCGTCGGCGAGCCCGCGCACGAGCCCCGGCGGCGCGGCGGTCCCCGCGGTCGAGCGGAGCGCCTCGATGAGCAGCACCTCGAGCAGGTGGGCGAGGATGACGTCACGCGCGGGCCGCCCGCCGAGCGACTCTTCCCGCACGAGCGCCACGAGGGTGGCGAGCCGCCGCTCGCCGCGCACGTGCACGAGCTGCGGAAGGAGCGAGACGAGCAGGCGCGCGTCCGGGGACGCGAAGACGCAGTACCCGACCAGCAGCCGCACGTCGGGTGGGCCCGTCGGGTCACCATGTCGCACCTCGCCGTCGGGCATCACGACATGCGCGTGTGCGCGCGCGTCCGTCGGCGGTTCGAGGTTCGAAGCATCGTAGCTCGACACGGTGAAGTCGAACGCCGACGGGATCAACACGAAGTCCCCCGGCTCGAGGACCAGCGGCTCCCGGCCATCGGCCGCGAGGCGGCACGTCCCTTCGAGGACCGCACCGTAGAACGGCCGCCCGGCCTCTGCGCGCCGGACGACCCACGGGCCCGCCCCGCTGACGAGCTTCGAGGACGGGGCGCGCGGCTGGAGCAGGGTGACGACTTCCGCGAGCGGGTCGATCATGTCTGGACTCCTGCACACGGAATGTGGACGCCGCATTGTAGCGCGTCCACCCCCGAAGTCCTAGCCTGTGGAGAGCGATCTGGCCCCCCATGTGACCACCCACAGGAGTCCGCATGCAGACCATCCTCATTACCGGCTGCTCGTCCGGCTTCGGCCGCGAGACCGCCCGCACCTTCCTCGATCGCGGCTGGCAGGTCATCGCCACGATGCGCACGCCGCGCCCGGACGTGCTGCCCCAGTCCGAGCGCCTGCGCGTGCTTGCGCTCGACGTCACCGACTCCGGGAGCATTCGCGACGCCGTGGCGGCCGCTGGACCGATTGACGCGCTGGTCAACAACGCGGGCGTCGGGCTGCTGAGCGTCGTCGAGGGCACCGCGCTGGCCACCATCCGCGCCACCTTCGAGACGAACACGTTCGGGGCGATGGCCGTGACCCAGGCGGTCCTGCCGCAGCTCCGGGAGCGCAAGGCGGGCGTCGTCGTGAACGTCTCGTCGAGTACGACGCTGCTGCCGCTGCCGATGCTCGCCGTGTACACCGCGAGCAAGGCGGCGCTCAACGCGTTCACCGAGTCGCTCGTGCTGGAGCTCGAGCCGTTCGGCGTGCGCGTGCGCCTGGTGCTGCCCGGGAGCTCGCCAGAGACACCCTTCGGCCAGAACGCGCAGGCGCTGATGCGGCAGCAGGATGTGGCCGTCCCCGACGCGTACGCGGACTTTGCGCGGGGCGTCTTCGAGGGCATGGCTGGCCGGCGCTCGGGCCCAGTCACGCGGTCGGTCGACGTGGCGGAGGCGATCTGGCGTGCGGTGACCGACCCCTCGTCCCCAATCCGCCTCCCGGCCGGCGCCGATGCCGAGGCGTTAGCGCAGGCGAACTGACCCGCAGTCCCGGCCGGGCGGCGTGCACGCCTAACGCTATGATGTCCCGGCGTGCACGTCGTGGCCGCCAGGGGCGTCGCCGCTCGAGGGCAGCACGATCCTGCTTGAAGACCAGAAGTTTCATGCCGGAGCTCGTGGCGGCGATGGTCGCCAGAGGTCCGCACCACGACGATCACACCACGCGCTCCTGCTCGGTGAACGCGGCGCGCGAGTCATGGGTGTTATCAGGTTGTCGCCAATGTGTCCTCTTGCAACGAAACTCGGGGGAGGCGACGTTGTGTGAGCAGCCGTTGCTACCCCGACGCGATTCGCATGGCGCACGTGGCGGTACCGGCACCGAACGGCGGCGTGGCAGCAGCATCTACACGTTCACACCGTCCACACGTCCACGCACAGCGCTCTGATGGCGCTCTGACGGCGATCCCCGCGCGATCGGTGCCGTGCGTGGAGCGCAGGCGAGATGCGTGCGGCCCAACGCGTTCGCGGCGAGGACGCGCTCGTGGCGCATGGCTCGAGGCGACGGAGGGCACCCGCGGCGTCGCGACAACGACCCTCAGCCAGGACACAATCCATGAAGGCAGTACAGTTTGCCGAGTACGGCGGCCCCGAGGTGTTACGGATCGTCGAGGTGGACGCGCCGCACGCCGCCGCGGGGCAGGTGCGGATCACCGTACGTGCCGCTGGCGTGAACGGAATCGACTGGAAGATCCGCGCCGGCTTGATGCGCGAGCAGATGCCGCGCGCGCTGCCGTCGGGGACCGGTGTCGACGCGGCGGGTGTGGTCGACGAGGTCGGGGACGGGGTCCGCGACGTCGCGGTCGGCGACGCCGTGTTCGGGTCCGGGGCCGCGACGTTGGCGGAGCACGCCGTCCTCTCGAGCTGGGCGGCGAAGCCGGCCGCGCTGTCGTTCGAGGAAGCAGCGGGCTACCCGGTCCCGGTCGAAACCGCGATCCGCATCCTCAAGCAGGTCGGGGTGCAGCCGGGCCAGACGCTGCTCGTGAGCGGCGCGTCCGGGGGCGTCGGTTCGGCCGTCGTCCAGATCGCGCGCGCCCGAGGCATCACAGTCATCGGCACGGCCAGCGAGCGCAATCAGGACTATCTGCGCTCGCTCGGCGCCACCCCCACGACCTATGGGGCGGGGCTCGTCGAGCGCGTGCGCGCCCTCGCGCCAAATGGGGTCGACGCGGCCCTCGACGTGGCGGGCTCCGGTGTCGTTCCCGAGTTGATCGAGCTGACGGGCGACCCGCAGAAGGTGCTGTCGATCGCCGACTTCTCCGCGCCGACATACGGGGCGCAGGTGTCGGCCACGTCGAACGATCCGGGAGCCGCCTTCGCGGAGGCCGCGCGGCTGTTCACGGCCGGCGCGTTGCGCATCCCTGTCGAGCAGACCTTCCCGCTCGCCGCGGCCGGCGAGGCACACGCCGCGAGCGCGGCCGGGCACGCGACCGGCCGGCTCGTGGTCACCATCGCGTAATCGCGCGGTGGTGCTCTCCCGCTTCACCGTTTGCAGGGAACACTCGATGACCACCGATTCGACACCTTCGACACCGCGCACCGCGGCTGACGCGCCTAACGCGGACGCGCGCCGCACGACGCTCGACCCGGGCGCCGGCTACGTCACGATCATCAACACCTACGCGGTCGCCCCGGAGCGTGCGGAGGCGCTGCTGGACCTGCTCGGACGTTCGACGGTCGAGGCCATCCGGTACGTGCCCGGGTTCGTTTCCGCCAACCTCCACGTCAACCTCGACCGTACCCAGGTGGTCAACTACGCCCAGTGGGAGAGCCGCGAGGCGATCGCGGCCGCGGGCGCCGACCCGCAGGTCGCGGCGCGCATCCGCGAGGTGGCGCAGGTCGCGGACAGCTTCAATCCGGTGCAGTACGAGCTGCGGCAGTCCATCGCGGCGGCCGGTGCGTGACGCCGAGCTCGGACCGGCCGGCGCGGATTCCGGACATCCCGAGCATGGCCCACGCGCGTGGTACCGCGTCGCACGTGGCGCATGAGCGCCGCGTCGCACGGCCGGACGAGCGAATTGGCGCTCGTTCGCTTTAGCGCCGCACCGCGCTCGTCGGCGGCGCCACCGCCGGCAACTCCGCGCCGACACGCGCCGTGATGATCGACTTGATCCCCCCGCGCACCGCGAAATCCCCCACCACCTCCATCGCCTTCGGCTCGACCGCCGCCGCGAGGTCGTCGAGGATTCGGTTCACCGCCCGCTCGTAGAACACCCCGTCGTTCCGGAAACTCCACAGGTACAGCTTCAGCGACTTGAGCTCCACGCACTTCGCCGCCGGGACGTAGCGGATGTGGATCGTCGCGAAGTCCGGCGCGCCTCCCTCCAGCGCGCGCAGATCCGTCGCGTCCCCTTCGATTCCGCCGAGCGGGCAGAGCGACGTGAACTCCGGGCACTCCATCCGGACGTCGTAGTCGCGGTCGGGGTACGGGTTGGCGAACGTTTCGAGCAGTTCAGGCTTCGGCATGTCGCAAATGGTACGAAGCCCCGCAGCAACCGCTGCGGGGCGGGAATCCTACGGTTGGAGTCGGCGGCTACTGCCCGCGGAGCTTCTTCGCGGTCTCGTCCAGCAGCTGCCGCTCCTCGCCGGTCAGGCTGTCGATGCCGCTCGCCGAGATCTTGTCGAGCAGGCGGTCGAGCGTGTCGGCCCGCGCGCCTGCGGCCGCCCCGACCGAGCCGGCCGCCGGGGTCGCCACTCGGCGCGGCGGACGTGGCGGCACCGCGCTCGGCGGCCCGCCGGTCGACGGTAGCAGGTTGCTCCCCGGTGGCATCGCGCCGGGCGTTCCGGCCCCGGGCGTTCCGGGCCCGGGCGCGCTGCCGCGCGACGGCGTGCTGGGAGGCAGCAGGCCCGGCGGCAGCAGGTTGGACGGCGGTGCCTGGCCCGTGGGCGTGCCCCCCGTGGGTGTCCCCGGTGGCGGCGCCGCATCCGCGGGCGGGACCGCCGGCCCGCGCGGCGACGGCGGACGCGGCGC
>DASWUT010000283.1:0-1522 GCA_036401455.1 Gemmatirosa sp.
GACGAGGAAGACCCGCCGCCCTTGCCACGCCGCGGGCACGGTCACGCTCCGCGCGTACCACCCGATGTCGGCGCTGTCCCCGCCCACCCCCGACGCGGGCGCGGCCCACGAGAACGGGACGAGCACGCGGTGCGCGGCGGGCATCGGACCGTTAGGCCGGTACCACCCCTCGCGCACCCCCGCGTCGCCCCGGTCGAAGGCGAACTGCCAACGGCCGTTCAGGTTGCGCCACTCGGCGCGCATGAAGTCCGGGCGCGGGTGCTCGGGGAGGGGGACGGTGTCGGCGGGCGCGGCGGCCGCGCGAGCCGGCTGCGCGGCGAGCGCACGCGGTCGTGCGGCGCAGGCGAGCGCGACGGCGAGGCCGAACGCATTCGCACGGCGCGCCACACGAGGCCAACGACCTGCAGCACATCGCGTCGTTCCTGTCGTCACGGGAATCCGGTGCGTGCGGGGTGGGAAGGACAGACAGTTCGGTCAGCCTGCCCGGCGCCGACGCGCCCGCTCCGCGGCGATCCGCTCGGCGAGAAACACCTTGAGCAGACTCTGATACGGCACGTCGCGCTGGTTGGCCAGCACCTTGAGCTCATTCAGCATTCCCTCCGGCAGGCGCAACGAAATCGTTGCCGTCGACGGCTTGAGGTTCGGCAATCGGACGCGTTCGGCCAGCGACCAGTCGACGTGGCCGGCCGTGTCGTGCTCCTGCCAGAACTCCCGTTCCGCCGCCTCCGACGCGAATGGCGGGACGGTCGACGCCAGCGACGTCACCTCACCCGTGCGGGGCGTCTCCTTCTTCGATTTCCGCTTCACGGTACACCTCCCGTTCTCGGCGACTCATCGGCCGCGCCGAAATGACGCGGACCAGCGCGCCCCGCAGAGTGAACACCACGAGCAGCCGGCGCCCGCCATCGGACTGGCCGAGCGCGAAGTACCGCGCCTCGTGCGTGGAGTGCGCCGGATCCGACGCCAGCACCAGCGGCTCGTGGAAGAACACCTCTTCGCACTCGGCCTGGCTGACCGCGTGCCGCGTCCAGTTGTTGGTCGCGTTTCCCTCGTCCCACTCGAAACCGGTAACTCGGGCCAGGCGGTCGTGAAGGTCGGCCACGGCGCGCAGTATATGTCCTGCATATACAGCCGGCAATCGACGGCGCGCCGTGCGTGATGCGTCCGCGGTCGCTACTGGCACTCCCCCGACGGCGCCGCCATCGCCCGCCCGCTCGGCACCGGCGCGCCAAAGTCCGGCGCCCCGTCCGCGCGCCACCCGTACGGCTGCATCCGGATCACCCGGTCCCACCCCGGGCTCGCCGCGGTCTTGGCGTGGTACACGAGCCACCCCTGCCGTCCGTCCGGCGACGCGGTGAAGCTGTGGTGCCCCACCCCGATCACGCCGTTGGCCGACGCGAACACCGGCCCCGCGCTCTTCGCCCAGCTCGCCGAGTCCGTCGGATCAGCCCCGCCCCCGCGGTAGCGCAGCATGCCTAGCTCATACGTCGGCAGCCACGAATCGCGCGTCGAGTAGACGACG
>DASWUT010000284.1:0-4687 GCA_036401455.1 Gemmatirosa sp.
GAGGACGTGCCCTTGTCGGTCGCAGAGGTGATGAAGGACGGGAGCGTGCGGCCGTACCCGGACACGGCGTGGAACGCGTGGCGGAACGTGAAGAAGAACGACATCTCGCCGGCCGACCACTTCGTGTGCGTGCAGAGCGTGGTCGCCGACCGACGCGGGAACCTGTGGGTGCTCGACCCTGCGGCGCCAGCCAACGGCTCGCTCGTGCCGGGCGGGCCGAAGCTCGTGCGCATCGATCTCGCGAGCAACCGCCCGGCGCAGACGATCCGCTTCGACACGACCGTTGCGCCGAACGGTAGCTACCTCAACGACGTGCGGTTCAGCCCCGACGGACGGACCGCCTACATCACGGACTCGGGCGGTCAGGGCGCGCTCGTCGTCGTCGACCTCGAGGCGGGGACCGCGCGTCGGCTGCTCTCGGCGCATCCGAGCGTGCAGGCCGAAAAGGACGTGGTGGTGCATGCGGACGGGCGCGAGCTGCGTCGCCCCGACGGCCGCGGCGTGGAGTTCGCGGTCGACGGCATCGCGCTTTCGGCAGACGGGCAGTACCTGTACTACCAGGCGCTCACCGGGCGTACGCTCTACCGGATCGCGACGGCCGCGCTTCGCGACGCCTCGCTATCGTCCGACGCGCTCACCGCGCGCGTGGAGCGCGTCGGCACGACCAACGTGGCCGACGGGCTGTGGATGACGCCGGAGGGGCGGCTCTACGTCACCGCGCCCGAGGAGAACGCGGTGAAGGTGCGCGAGGCGGACGGCCGGATGACGCCGGTGGTGAGCGATGCGCGGCTGCGCTGGCCAGACACGTTCTCGCAGGGACCCGACGGGACGATGTACGTCACCGCCTCGCACATCCAGGACATGAACTGGTACAAGCCCCAGAACCCGAAGGCGCTGACCACGCAGCTCTTCCGGATCGAGGGCGCGCGTTAGGCAGTCGCGGGTAGCAGCGCGGCGAGCGCACGTACCGCGTCGGACGGCGCGGCGGCCGCACGGCGGTTCTCGTCGGCCACCTGACGCAGGATCTCGCCGCGCAGGATCGTGACGCTGTCGGGCGCGGAGAAGCCGAGGCGTACGCCTCCCTTCTCGCAGGCGAGGACGACGACGGTGATGCCGCCGTCGATGACGACCGTGTCGCCGGGCTTGCGGCCGAGGATCAACATCAGAACATCTCCACGAGCGTCTTCATCATGTCGTCGACCGTCGTGACGATCTTGGCGGCCGCGGCATAGGCCTGCTGCGCCTGCATGAGATTCGTCAGCTCCTCGTCGGTGTTCACCCCGGTCACGCTCTGACGTCGCGTGCGCGCCTGGTCGGCGAGTGTGGAGTGCACCGACGCATCGTCGGTCGCTGCCTTGACGTCGACGCCGAGGCTGGTGACGGTGGTGTTGTAGAAGTCGGCGAACGTCGTCGGGCTCGACGTCGGACTGGCCGCCGGCGTGGTGATCGTGGTCGTCGTCTGCCCGCTGGTGACGGTAGTCACGGTGGGCGGCTGCGTGCGGTCGGGCAGCGCGAAGGCGACCGAGACGCCGCCGACCGACGACGTCGCAGAGGTGCGCAGCCCGGCGAGCGCGAGCGCGACGTCGTTGTTGCCCGGCTGCTGCGCGCTGGACGACGTCGGCACGCCCGAGGCGTCGGCGACGAGGGCGGCGTTGACGCTGATCGTGCGTGCGTTGACCGTGCCGGCCGCGGGCGGCACGCTGAACGGGTTGCCGCTCGCAGAGAAGGTGCCGTCGACCTTGCTCACGAAGAACGAGGGCGTCGTCGTGCTCCCCGCGTTGTGCCCCTGCGCGACGACCTGATTGACAGAAGCCGCGAGCCGGTTGGCGAGCGAGTCGAGCTGGTCCTGCACCTTCTGCGCGCCGCCGTTGAGGAAGTCGGTCATCGCCTGGGTCGAGCCGCCGGCCGCCTGCAGCGGTTGGAACGGCCGGTCGGTGAACGCGAGCGCGGCGTTGCCGTTGACGTCGGTCGTACGCTGCAGCTGACGAGCTTCGACGCCCGAGACGAGCGTGTAGTTGCCGAACGTGACCTGCGTCGACCCGTCGGCCTTGGGAACCGCCTGCACGTTGCCGTATGCGGCGAGCTTGTCAATCGCGGTGTCGCGAGCGTCGCGAAGGTCGTTGGCCTCGCGACCGCCCACCTCCGCGGTCACGATGCGCCCGTTGAGATCGGCGACCTGTTTGGCGAGCGTGTTGACCTGCGTGAGGTCGTTACCGAGCGACTGCGTCGTCTGCGTGCGCAGATCGGTGAGGCGCTGGTCGAACTGGTTGAGCATCGTGGCCGCGGCGGCGCCCCGCTGGACGACGACGGCCTTGGCCGCTCCGCTCGTCGGCTGCGCGGCGAGGTCGGACCATCCGGACCAGAATGAGTCCATGGTCGCGGCGAGCCCCGTGTCGGACGGCTCGCCGAGGATCCCCTCGACCGAGCTGAGGAGCGACTGCCGCTCGGTGGCGGCGCTCTCGCCACCCGACTCCTGGCGTACCGACGCGTCGAGCAGCTGGTCGCGCGCGCTCGTGACGTTGGTGACCTGCACACCGGTTCCGACGATGCCGTACGCGAACTGCTGCGGCATGGCCGCGGTGAGTTCGGCGGTCTGCCGCGTGTAGCCGGGCGTCTGGGCGTTGGCGATGTTGTTGCCGACGGTGTCGATGACGACCTGCTGCGCGGCGAGCGCGCCGCGCGCGGTGCCGAGGACGGAGCTGAGCGACATGGGCGGCGGGGCGCCTCAGGCGCGCCGGTCGACGAGCACGGCGGGGGTGCCGCCCGGCATGATCGCGGGGAGTCCGCGGAGCGCGCGCGCGTGTGCGTCGCCGCCGGCGAGTGCGTCGCGCAGCACGCGGCGGTTCATGTCGACCTCGCGCGCGAGCACCGCCGCGCCGGCGAGGAGGGCGTCGCACGCGTGGCAGAGCGCGTCGGCGCCGGGCTCGGTGGCGGCAGCCGCGGCGGCACGTGTGCGAATGTGGCGGATCGGCACGTCGTCGCTCCCCGCCACGAGCCGGGCGAGCTGACGGCGCCGGAGCCGCGCCTGGCCGAGCGTGGCGAGCAGGCGGTGCGTGGCGAAGACGGTGTCGTCGACCGTCTCGAGATCGTCGCTGCCGACCGCGGCGCGCTGGCGTCGCATGGTCGCCGCGAGGTCGTCGACGAACCGGTGCTCGGTGCGAAGCGCCTCGATGAGCGCGGTGACGACGGCCGGCGCCGCCGCGATCGCCGTGGCGGCGAGCGGCGGGGTGACGGTGGGTGGGGGCAGCGTGACCATGACCGGCGGGGCGGGGGAGTGCGGCAGCGCGTGGTGCTAGCGCGACTTGCGCAACGACGCCCCGGAGGGCGACAGCGTCACGCCGGCAGCCGGAGTACCGGCCGGTCCCGTGGCTGCGTCGGCGTGGTGGGCGCCGCGCGCGCGCAGTAGATGGTGGTAGATGGCGTCGCCGATGCCGTGGGTGCTCGACGCGCGCGGATCGTTGGCGAGGCGCTCGTCGAGCAGACCGGTGAACATGTCCTGCGCCCCGCCGCTGTCGCTGATCTCGCCCTGCCCCTGCGGAACCGTCTCGCGCATCGCCTTGAACAGCTGCTGCGTGAAGACGCCTTCGAGCTGACGGGCGGCGTTGCGGAGCTTGGGGTCGTCGGCATCGCCGCGGGTGGCCGCTGATCGGCCGCCCGCGGATGGGGCGGCCGCCGGTGCGGCGGCCGTGGGTGCGGTGACCGGTGCGGCCGTCGGCCTGGTGACGGGCGGCGTCACCGCACGACCACTTCGGCCGCCAGTGCGCCGACTTCGCGGAGCGCGGCGAAGATCGCGGCGATGTCGCCCGCCGGCGTCTGAACCGCGTGCAGCGCGGCCGCGATCTGCTGCACCGACGTGCCCGGCGCGACGCGCACGTCGCCGGTCGGGGCGTTGGGCGCGCTGGCCGCCGCGCCACCGGCCGCGATCGAGAGCGTGATCGCGCCGTGGCTCACGACCGCCGTGCCGACGGCGATGTCGCCGCCCGCGACGACGGTCCCGTCGCGCGCATCGATGACGACGCGCGCCGCGCGGTCGGGGGTGACGCGCAGGTCGCCGAGCCGGGCGAGGGCCGCGGCGCGGCCGGCCGCCGGCAGATTGAGCGTGATCTCGCCCGGGTCCTCGACCGTGGCCGCGTTGGGGCCTAACGCAGCGTTGACGGCGGCGGCGATCCTGGTCGCCGTCCCGAGGTCGGGCTCGCGCAGGAGGAGGTGGTTGCTCTGGGCGAGCGTCGGGCGTGGGAGGTCGGCTTCGAGCTGGCCGCCGCCGGGAAGGCGGACGGTGGTCTCGACGGCAGGCGGACCGTAGCGGACGCGTGGGTCGTTGCCATCGGAGATCATCAGCGCGCCCTGCGCCGCAGCGACCGGGCGCCCGCCCGCTTCGGCGAGGAGCGGCGTCATGTAGAGCATCCCGCCGCGGAGCGAGCGCGCGTCCCCGAGCGAGGCGACCTGCACCTCGAACCGGCCGCCGGCACGCAGGTACGGCGACACCTCCGCCGTCACGAGCACGGCGGCGGCGTTGCGCGTGCGGACGAGCCCGGCTGGCACCTCGACGTTGAAGTTGCGCAGCAGGTTCACGACGCTCTGCACGGTCATGCCGCCGCCACCACCGCCAACCGAGCGGTCGCCCGAGCCGTCGAGGCCGACCGCGAGGCCGTAGCCCATGAGGCGGATCGGCGCGGCGCCGTCGGCG
>DASWUT010000285.1:0-5425 GCA_036401455.1 Gemmatirosa sp.
CGGCCGCGCGCTCGCGCGCGACTGGGCCGCGTGGTCTGCCGACGCCCCAGTGTTCCGCCGGCTCGAGGCGCAGGGCCCGTTCGCGCGCGTCCACCTCGACCTGTTCGACGGGCACTGGAAGCCCGAGCGCTGGGACGACGGCGGCGGGCCGGACGCCTTCGAGCTCGAGATCGGCAACCGCGTCGCGCACGCGTACCCCCTGTTCGAGCGCGCCGCCGCCTTCGCCGGGCTGCGCGCGGCGTGGCTGCCCTACTACGACGACACGCTGCGCGCCGAGCGGCTGTCCATGGTGGCCGCGTCGTGCCGCGCCAATGTCGAGCGGCTGCGATGCTACGCCGAGCGCGGGGAGCACTTTCAGGCGTTCGACCGCCTGTACCACGCCGTGCAGGAGTTGCTGCAGGCCGTGTTCATCGCGCGACGCATCTACCCCATCGCGTACGACAAGTGGGTCCGCGAGCAGGTCACGGAGTGGCTCGGCGCGCCCGCGCTGTACGCGGCGCTGCCCCCGCTGCTGGAGCTTACGCGCTTCGAGAGCACCGAGGTGGTGGACAAGGGGGAGCAGCTGCTGCACCTGCTTGGCGTGTGGGCGTCCGTCGACGTGGGGGCGCTCGCGTGCGACCCGTCTGTGCGCGAGGTCTGCACGGTCCGGCGCGGCTGAACGTCCCGCGGCCGCCGGCCGACGTGCCGCGTCGGGTGAGGCCGCCGGATGGCGTCGCTTGGCCGGACATAGGCTCGACGGCCTCGCGCTTCGCAGCGGTCGGCTGTGGCCAGCCGTGCGCCACACGGTCGCGAGCCGAACCTCCGCCCGTGCTGGAGACTTACCAACAGCTTGGCGTCGCGGCGGCGGATCGTACGACACACTACCTTGATGTAAAGCTACATGATAGTGAGATTGTTCGTCGTGCCGCGCGTGTCGCTCGTCGCGCCGCGCGGGGCCGCCTGACGCCGCGCGAGCCGACCGACCACGACCCGTGCCCTTCCCGCCTCTCCCATGTCGATCGTGCTCTGGAGCCTCGCCGCACTGCTCGCGCTCGCGTTCCTCGGTGCTGGCGCCCAAAAGCTGGGACGCGACCGCGCCACCCTCCTGGCCGACCCGCGAATGGGCTGGGCGGGCGACTATACGGCCCGGCAGATCAAGCTGATCGGCGTGGCGGAGGTGCTCGGCGCGATCGGCCTGATCGCGCCGGCGGCACTCGGCGTCCAGCCGGTACTCAGCTTCATCGCGGCCGTCTGTCTCGCTGTGCTGATGATCGCGGCCGTCGTCGTGCTCCGCCGGCGCGGCGAGAACCCCGCGCCGCCCGTCGTGTTCGGGGTCCTGTGCCTCGTCGTCGCGGCGTTGTTCCGCTTCCGTTCGTGAGCCACGGACGCGCGACCCTGGCCGCAGGCGCGCGCGCGCCGCAGCGCGCGTATCGCCCACGACCCGAGCCCACCGCGTCTCATGCCACGGATCCCGAAGCCCCCGACAGCCCCGCCGCGCGAGTCGGCCGGCACGCACGCGTGGCTCATCCTGATGAAGGCGTACCGCGCGCTGCTGCGGTACGCGGAACGCAACTTCGCGGCGCTCGACATCGGCCTCACGGACTTCGTCATCCTCGAAATGCTCCTGCACAAAGGGCCGCAGAAGGTGAGCGACATCGGGCGCCGCGTCGGCCTCACGAGCGGCGCGATCACGAGCGCGGTCGACCGCAGCGAACGACACGGGCTCGTGGTGCGCACGTTCGACGTGGCCGACCGCCGCGCGCGCGTCGTCAAGCTGACGCCACGCGGCCGAAGCCTGGCCGAACGCGCCTTCGCCTGCCACAGCGCGGCCATGGACGAGGCAATGGGCGTGCTGACCCAGGCCGAGCTTCGCACACTCGCCGTGCTGCTCAAACGGGTCGGGACCTCGGTGGACGCGCGCGACGACGCGCGGACCTCGGTGTGTAGTCCCGGAGTGTGATGGTGCATCGTCGGGGCAGCTAGCCGAGGAGGCACGATGGGCAGCGTGCTGCACCGCAGCGCCCGCCCGACGCCGCGCGTTCGAGCCGTGCTCCAGGCGGCGGACGCGTCGACCCGCGCCCTCGCCGACCGCGTGACCAAGTGCACCTACGGCGCGCTGCACGACCGCGCTGCACGACCGCGCCGCCAGGCTGACCGGCGCGGCGTTCCTGCCCGGCGTCGTGGCCGCGTTCCCGGACCGGCTGCCGACGGTGCGGACGGACAACGGCGTCGCCTTCACCAACGGCGCGCCGACCAAGTGGGACACCCGCGTCCCCGTGTTCGACCGCGTCGGCCGCGAGCACGCCATCGAGCACCGGTGCACCAAGGCGGACCACCCGTGGATGAACGGGTAGGCCGAGCGGATGGTGCGCCCGATCAAGAACGCGACCGCGACGGTGTACCATGACGCGACGCGCGAGGCGCTCGCCGCGCACGTGCAGGCATTCATCATGGCCTACAACTTCGCCAAGCGCCCGAAGCGGATCCGATCGTGCACGCGCTTTGAGCGCATCGGCGAGCACTGGCGCGCCGAACCCGCCGCGTTCCGCATCGACCCGCACCAATTCATCCCGGGACCGCACCCCGAGCGCCGTCGCCGAGCCGTCGGCGTCACGGCTCGCGGCGGTTCGCGCGCGAATGGCCGATAAGGTCAGCGACGTCGCGGAGTCGGCGAGGCCGCGCGGGGCGGTGGGTGAGGCCGTGAGGCGCCAAGGCGCACGCCACCGGCGCGACGGCGTGCGCGCGCGCCGCTTCCAGGTGGGGCCGGCGGCCATCGCCTCCGGGAGCGCCGCCGGCAAGGTGGCGTCGACCGCTGCGAAGTGGGAGAGCGCCTCGTCGCGGAGCGCGGAGGCCACGCGTAGCGCACGCGTGAACGACCGCGGCGAGTCGCGCGGCACTGCCTCACGACACGAGACCGGCCGGCTACGGCGATTGGTCATCCCAATGGCGGAGTTTCGACGCCCACCGACCCGCGCTCGCCCAGCAGCCGTTTGCGCTCGGGCGTGTAGTGCCACCACGGGTGCGGCGTCGCGCCCTCCATGAAGCGTACCGCCGACAGGAACACGTCGAGCACGCACGGGTCGTGGTGCACCCCGGTCGCGGCGCAGAGCGCGTCGTAGAGCGCCAGCGGGTCGCGCCCGACAAGGTCGCGCGGGTGCGCCACGCCCACGCGGCGCAGGTCGGCTGCGATCGACGGGCCGACGTTGACGAGGTCCTCGAGCCGAGCGCACGCGTCGCGCGCCAGCGGCTCCCGCGCCCGACGCTGACTGGGCGCCGGGGCCGCGCGCCCGTCGACGCGCCCGCTGGCGCGCCCAGCCTCCGACGATCTCACCGGGGCGCGGCTCCAGCCGGGGCGGACGCGGGGGCGGGCACGCGGGTCAGCGTCACGCGGGCGAACGGCCGGCGCACCTCGGGCTTCCCGGCCGGCTCGGCGTCGAGCCGCCATGCCCACGCGTCGTGGGCGCGGTCGTACGCGAACGTGGTGTGCATGCGGCTTCCGTCGTCGTAGCGGAACACGAACGGGACCGAGTCGCCGCGCGCGGTCCCCGCCGGCGCGCGGCCTAACGACTGCGCGTCGACGCCGCCGGGGGTGTTGTCGAGCCACACGCACGTGTACTCCTGCGTCTTCGGGTCCGAGCCGACGTAGATGTCGGCTTGGTAGGCGGCCTCGCCCGCCGCGGTGCGCTCCCGCGCGACCTCGTGGATCCGGAGGTACTGGTGGCCGAGCACCCACTCGGCCGTGACATCGTGCGTGGTCGGCTTACCCGCGATGGTGCCGGTGAGCACCCATCGCCCGGCGAAGCGGTCCAGGAGCGCGTCGCGGAACGTGGGCTGCTGCGCCGTCGCGGGCGCGGCGACGAGGGCGGTCGCGAGGACGGTGGCGAGACGCGCCGTTGCGGCCGCACGGGCGCACCGGTGGTAGAAAGTGGCTGGCACCCGAGGGGGAAGGCTGGAGGACGCGACCGTGGCGGCCAGAATGTACGCGGCGACCGCGCGGGCGCGGCGCGTCCCAACGGATCGACGCAGCGGGCGGGCGCGTCGATGCAGCCGGCGGCCGAGGGCCGATGTGGTCGCGCGTGGCGCGGGCGGTACGTTCTACGGGTCCGTGGCTCGAGGAGCCGGTCGACCTTCCACCTCTCGCGTCGCGTGCCGGACGTCCCCGCGTTCCCTCCCACGCCCTCACGGGCACCGCGCATCCGGCCGTGGCTTCTGCTGCCGGCGGCGTCGCTGGTGCCGGCGCTCCTCGACGCCGGGCAGATGTACCTCAAGGAGGTGCTGGGCCACCACGGGGCCGTCGCCTGGAACGCCGTCGCGTTCCAGGGGCTCGAGTGGCTCTTCCTCGGCGCCGTCGCCCCGATCACCTGGGTCGTCGCGCGCCGCGTCCCGTTCTCACGCGCCCGGTGGCGCGCCGCGGCGGCCGCGCACCTGGCCGGCGCCGCCGTGCTCTGCGTCGTGTGGGCCACCCTCGGCATCGCGGTCGGCCGGCTCTTGGACGCGTGGATGGCTCACGGCCCGCTCGACGCGGCCTACCGCGCGTGGCTCCTGACGACGGTGCCATGGGCCTTCATCATGTACGCGACCCTGCTCGGCTGCGTGACGGCGTTCGACTACGCCGCCCTCGCGCGCGAGCGGGCGCTCGTGGCGGCCGGCCTGCACGGGCAGCTCGCCGAGGCGCGGCTCGACGCGCTCCGGGCCCAGCTGCACCCGCACTTCCTCTTCAACAGCCTGAACGCGGTGAGCGTCCTCGTGCGCGCGCAGGAGACCGCGGCCGCGACGCGCACGCTGGAGCTGTTAGGCGACCTGCTGCGCCACCTCGTGCGATCTGACCGGCCACAGGAGGTGCCCCTTCGGGACGAGGCGCACGTCGCCCGACAGTACCTCGCGATCGAGCAGGTGCGCTTCGGCGACCGGCTCGCCGTGGTCTGGGCCATCGCCTCCGACGTCGAGGCGGCGCTCGTGCCCGACCTGCTGCTCCAGCCGCTCTTGGAGAACGCCGTTAGGCACGGGGTCGGGCGGCGCGCGGGCGTCGGCCGCATCACGGTCCGGGCCACGCGGCGCGACGGCACGCTCCACATTGCGGTCGAGGACACAGGCGCCGGGCCCGCGACCCGGGGCGAGGGCGGCGGGGTGGGGCTCGCGAACCTCCGGGCGCGGCTCCACGCGCTCTACGGCGCGCACGGCGTGCTGCACCTCGAGGCGCGGCCCGACGGGGGAACCGCGGCGGAGATTGCGATGCCGCTTCGGCTTCGCGCCGACGACGGCCCCCCCCGGGCGGGCGACGTGAACGGATCACGGTGACCGTCGACCCCGCGGCGCCGCCCCCCGGCCGGCCCGTACGCGCAGAGGATTCCTTCTTCGGCGAGCCCCCGCTGCGCGTGCTGATCGTCGACGACGAGCCGCTTGCGCGGACGGGGCTGCGCCTCCTGTTGGCCGCGCACCTGTGGGC
>DASWUT010000286.1:0-7018 GCA_036401455.1 Gemmatirosa sp.
AGGCGCAAGTTGCGCCGCGGCATGGACTCGCCGAGTCGCTCCGCGCGCGGATCGGGGAACGCCGGGTGCAGCAGCCGTTGCAGGGCCGTCGCGCACGCCTCGGCTGCCGCACGCGAGATCGGCGCGTTCTCGTTGTTCGTCAGACCGTACGACGTGAATGCGTTCGCGTTGAAGGACACGAGTGGCGTGCCACTCGGCTGCCCGTTCGGAACGTACTTGACCTTCGGGAAGAGATCCGGCGCCGCGACGGGCGCGCCGGTGACGATGCACGCAAAAGGTTCGGCGTTCGTGACGGACGGCGTTGGCGACCGACGGGCGCGCCAGTACGCCTGCACCGCCGGTCGCTGGTGCACGAGCAGGTCGCCGTCAGGCTCGTACTTGAAGGCGAACAGATCATTGCTCGCGCAATCGTCGGGCAGCGCCGGGGTGGTCCCGGCCGCGATCGCTTCGAGCGCCGTGAGCACCGCCGCCGCACCCACGTCCTCGGTCGCGCGTACGCAATCGGCGAGGATCGCGCGAAACGTCGCCGATTTCTCCCCTCCCTCCTGCTCGGTGAACGCCTTGTCCGGCGTCGCTCGCCCGAAGACGTACTTCGCGTTGTCGACGAGGAAGTTCGGCGGTGCCTTCGTTCCGGAGCGGCCCGTCTGATACGGCACTGGGAAGGCCTTCGCGACCCGGCGTGCCTTCTTCGCACCCCCGGGCTGCTCGGTGCGGGTGTCGGTGATGCCTAATACCGTCCCGTTCCGCGACACCGTGACGAGCCACGGAACCGGGAGGAGCGGAAAGTCGGGGTCTGCGACCAACTGCTCCCGCTCCGCGAGATTGTACAACGCGCGCAGAATCATGCCGTCCCCTCGCGCATGAGGCGGCCGGGAGCGGGCACGTCAAGCACGCCCCCGACCAGCCGGGCGTCGAAGAAGTGCGGGCGCACGCCGCCCGGCGCGTCGTAGTCCGTCCACCACAGGATACGCCCGAGCTCGCGCGTGTCGTCGACCGGCGCGGGCGCGCCGTCGACGCCGGTGACATCGGCCGCGAACTCGCGACAGCCGAGGTACGGCGCGTGGAAGTGCTGCCCACGCTCGACACGCCGGCGGAACATGTCGACGAACTTCGGCACGTTGTCCGACGGGCCTGCGCGATCCGTGAGCGTGAACCGCGCCTCGATCACGTAGTCGACGTCGCGCAACGCGACGGTGTTGCGCTGCGCGCGGTCCTCGTCCGCGTAGTACGGCGCCAACGTGCCCACGAGTGTCGGAACGCGCGAGTTCACTTCGTTCCGCCGGAAGCTGGTGAAGCGAATCGGCGCGAGCACCCGGATGCGCTCGACGTACCAATCGATGGCCGGCTTCCAAAGGACGGCGGTGAGCACCCCGCGTGCGGCGGTCGGCGTCATTACCGGTACGGTCACGCGTTCGGCTTTGAGCGCCGGGTCGGTGAAGACGGCGAGCGGACCCCGGACACGAACTGAAAGAGAAGGCGAGCGGTCAAACGGCATCGACACCTCGGGGAGCGGCATGCGTTCAGCTACCATGAACGCCGCCAACCGTGTGAGGCACATTAGGCTTTGTCAAGCGTGTTCTCCGCAATCCACCGGAGTGAGTTGAAACATGGTCGCTAACGCAGGTGCGCCGTGCGCTGTGGGGCAGCGCGTCACTGCACGAGCGCCCGGACGTCTGCCGGTTTCTCCTCGTCGAGCGTCAGCCCGAACGCGGCGTCGTACAGGTGCAGGAACGGCGTCGACAGCACATGTCCGAAGCCTTCCAGGGGAGCGAGCGCGCCCTGCCGGTCCAACATCCGCAGTTCATCCTCGCGCACCTGCACCACATAGGGTTGCAACGCGCGCGCGGTCTCGCGCCGAGGCTCGCGCTCGAACGCCGCGACGCGCTTCACGGCGTCGTTCCAGGGCACGACGACGGGCCGAGTGCCGTCATCGATGAAGCGCAGGAGTTCCGCGACCGTCGCGAAGTTGAACGAGCGGCGATGGGCCATAATCTTTCGGCTGTCGAGGTCCGACGCGAAGTAGAGCCCGCGGAAGAACTCGTCGAGCGTGGCCGCGTCGGTGAAGTCGAGCTGTCCCCCACGCGCACGGAGCATTCCCTCGGCGACGTCGAGCCCGCGCCGCGGCGTCCCGACAGGCGGCGATGTTTCTGCACGGAAGACGACGAATTTGCCTAACGTGGCGCGGCCAGTCGCGTCGACCAGCAACCCGTTGCGATTGCAGCGACCAGCCGCCTGCGCGAGCGAGTCGAGCCCGGCCATCGCCCGGTAGACCGTGGGAAAGTCGACGTCCACCCCCGCCTCGATCAACTGCGTGCTCACGACGCGGCACACGTCGCCCGCGGCCAGCGCGTGCCGCATCTGCGCGAGGATCTCGCCCCGATGCGCGGCGCACATCCGCGTCGACAGGTGATAGCGACCGTCCGCTGGCAGCCGTTCGGCCAGTTCTCGCGCGTCCTGTCGCCGGTGCACCACGGCCAACACCTGCCGCTCGGCCGCGAGCTCGGTCACGAGCTCCGCGTACGACTGGACCGCGTCCCCAGCGGGCCAGCGCGGCGCAATGCGTTGAAGCGCCGACGCGAGTGCATCGACATCGCCGACGATCTCGCGCACGTCGTCCAGCCCCTGCGGGAGCGTGTCGCGCTGACCCAGCGCTGGCTGCGTCGCCGTCGAGAGCACGATTGTTGAGCCGTAATGCCTGGCAAGTTGCCGCATGCCGTCCAGCAAACAGAGCAGGAACTCCGCGGGCAGCGTCTGCGCCTCGTCGACCACGATCACCGCACGCGCGATGTTGTGCAGCTTGCGGCAGCGCGACGGCTCGTTGCTGAACAGCGATTCGAAGAACTGCACCGCCGTGGTCACGACCACCGGTGCGTCCCAGTTGTCGGCCGCGAGCTTGCGCCGCACTTCCAGCTCGGTGCTCGCCTCACGGCGCGCGACTTCGTCGATCGCGGAATGGTGCTCGATCACGTTGCGCGCGCCGAGTGCGTCGCGGTAGACGGTGGCGTTCTGCTCGATGATGCTCGTGTAGGGCACGACGACGATGACGCGGCGCAACCCGTGCCGCTCGGCGTGTCGGAGCGCGAACGCCATCCCCGACAACGTCTTCCCGCCGCCCGTTGGCACGGTCAGACTGAACAGCCCCGGCGTGCGCGCGGCGGCGGCGCGACAATCGGCGAGCACGCGCGCGCGAACCGCCTTGACCGGCGTATCCGGCACGAACGCATCGAGCGCCGCATCGAGTCGCGCGCGAAGCGTGGGCACGTCGTCGTACGTGAGGCGCGTCCGCGCCTCCGGATCATAGAACGCCTCGGTCGCGAGCCGGTCCGCATCGACGAGCGCCGAAAAGAGAAAGCGCGTCCACAGCTCGAGGCGCTCCGCAGGTACCCGGCCGCCATCGGCGAGCCACCCCGGGAAGGCCGGACGCGGCTGCGTCCAGCGCGCTGCCGGCACGAGCGGCTTCACGTCGGCGAGCGTCCGCTGCTCGTCGGCGATCCTCCGCTTCAACGGCGTCTGCGCAGTGCCGTGCTGTTCGACGTGGTTGGCCAACCCCGCATGGTGGCCCGCAATCGCGAACGCGATCGGCGGCGCGATCGGGTGAGCGAGCGCGGCCCCGACGCCCGCGTGCGGCGCTTCGATACGCTCACCGCAGATGCGCCGCTGAAACTCCGGGCGGTACTTCCCAAGATCGTGCCACAAACCGGCGAGTCGTCCCCACGCGGCGGAGTCGAACGCCGCGGCGTGTTTCGCCGCCAAGTCGGCCACGGCGTCGAGGTGCGTCGGGAGCAGCTCCCACGTCGCTCTGTCCGCTCCGGGCCGGCTGTGTGCGAAGACCGCCGGCCGGTCCTCCAACTCAACCGCGGCGGGAGCGGCGGACAACGAGCTCATGGCATCGGGTCACAAGATCTGTGTCGCGGGATTGGTGGCACGCACCGCGTCGCCAGTGTGACACCCGACACGCATTCCCGCAAGAGCACGCTCGCGCGGTGGCTCGGCGCCGTTCGCGGAACAGTTCGCCGCCGCGGCGGTGGCGTATGATCTCGTGCGCCGCATGGTACGATCGGGACGTACGTGCGGGATCGCGCCGCGTGGCGACATGGCTCCGCACCAGCGGTGCTGCCGCGGGTGCGGTGCCACGTCGTGTGGCGTCCTGCCGACCACCCGCCCCGGCAAGACGCGACCGAGGGCGCGCGTCGGATCTCCCGTCTTGGGTATACGTGTGCGACTCGAGCCGAGTCGCGCCGCTCAACCAGCTGAGGGCTGACCCCTCAACGCCGACTGCAAGCATCGGCGCGTTCGCGCGCTCGATCTGGCGGAGCGCCGCGTCGATCCGCTCGATGAGGGTGCCGGTGCCGTCCGGGTAAGCGGTGCATTCTTGATTCGAGCGGAAGTAGGCCACGCGCACCACCGCGGCACGGACGAGCCGTTGCGGGCGCCGACCGAAGAGCCGCATCGCCGCGTGCGTCGGCCGGCCATCGTCGGCGAGCAGGTTCAGGTTGCCCAGGATCACGTCGACCGGGTCCGTCTCGCGCACGCCGCCCGACAGCCGCGGGTGGGCGTGCCCGGCCGCCCAGCGCACGAACGCGCGGACAGCCTCGGGGGTGACGTCCGCGTCAAGCGTCGCCGCGGACGTGGGACCCGGCTCCCCAGCGCCGGCACCGGCCGCCCCCTGACACGCGGTGCGGACCGCGCGCGCGGCCAATCTTCTACTTTGGAGCATGCCTCCGAAACGCCTCGCGCGGGCGTCCCTGCCCCACACCGCGTCCCCGTCGACGGACGAACCTGCCCTCGACTGCCCCGCGCCCACACGCGATCAGCTCCCCGCCGGCTACGCCGCGTTCCTTGCGGAGATGTCGGCCCGCGTACGAGCCGCGCAGCTCAAGGCGGCTGTCGCGGTCAATCGCGGGCTGATCGCGCTCTACTGGGAGCTGGGCCGCGAGATCGTGGCGCGCCAGGAAGGCGAGGGCTGGGGCGCGGACATCGTGAACCGCCTCGCGGATGACCTGCGCCGCGAGTTCCCGGCGGCGCGCGGGTTCACCAGGCGCAACCTGTACTACGCGCGGGCGTTCTACCTCGGGTACCGGCCGTCGAGCGGCACACCGGTCGGCGCGTCGCGCGCCGATCCCCCACGCGATCCTCAGCCGCCTAAAATTGTGCAACAGCCTGTTGCACAGATGGGCGCGGGGTACACCGAGGGGCACGCCGAGGCGGCCGACGGCCCGCCCGAACCGCTGGCGTCCCTGCCCTGGGGCCATAACATCCTGCTCCTCGAGCAGCTCGCGGACGCTTCGCTGCGGCTGTGGTACGCCCGACATGCAGTCGCGCACGGGTGGAGCCGGAGCGTGCTCGGGCTTCAGGTCGACAGCGAGCTGCACACGCGGCTCGGGCGTACGAACCAGACGACCAACTTCGCCGCGACGCTCCCACCGCCGCAGTCCGACTTGGCGCGGGCCGTCGTGAAGGACCCGTACAACTTCGAGTTCCTCGCGGTCGCCCAAGACGCCCACGAGCGGCACGTCGAGGCTGGACTCGTGGCGCACATGCGCCAGTTTCTGCTGGAGCTCGGGACCGGCTTCCTGTACGCCGGGAACCAGTACCGGCTCGTCGTGGGCGGCGAGGAGTTCTTCCTCGACCTCCTGTTCTACCACAAGCGGTTGCGCTGCTGGGTCGTGCTCGACCTCAAGATGCGGGAGTTCACGCCCGAGTACGCCGGGAAGATGAACTTCTATCTGAACGTGGTCGACGACCAGCTGCGCGACGCGCACGACAACCCCAGCATCGGCCTGATCCTCTGCCGCAGCAAGAACGCGGTTGTGGCCGAGTACGCGTTGCGGGGCGTCGCGAACCCGATCGGGGTGGCCGAATACCGCGTGACGACGACGCTGCCCGCCGAGCTGCGGGACGCGCTGCCGAGCTTGGAGGCGGTGCGCGCCGAACTCGAGGCCGCGCCGCTGGCCGACGACGAGCCGGAGGGGGCGAACGCGTAAGCGGACCCTGGCCTCCGGCCGGCAGCTCAGGCGCACCGGCGACGAAACATCGCACGCTCCGGGGTGCATCGACCACAGGAACGTCCGTGTACCGCGTTAGGCATGCGGCCACCGGGTGGTCCAGCCCGATGTCCGATGATGGTCGGAGCGGCGGTCCCAGAACCCGTCCGAGAACCTCGTTTCGTCTCGCATAGGCCGCGTTCCGCAAACCTCCGCACGCGACTGGATCACGGCGCACCTGCGCGGCGAGCGCCCCCGCGTGGTCGCCGCGACGCTCCCGCGCACGGCCCACCCCTCGCCGCGTCGGGCCGCCTGGCTCTGGTGCAAGGCGGCCGAGGCGCTCACCGCGCCGGAGCGCGCCTACGTCGACGCGGAGTGCGCGGCAGCGCCGGCGCTCGCCGACGTGCGACGGCTCGCGGCCGGCTTCCGCGCCATGCTGACGGCGCGCGACGTGAACGCGCTCGCGCCCTGGCTCGCCGACGCCGAGCGGAGCGAACTGCGCCCGCTCGCAACGAGTCTGCGGCGTGACCGCGATGCGGTGCTCGCGGCCGTGTGCTTCCGCTGGAGCAACGGCCAGGTCGAGGGGCAGGTCAACCGGCTCAAACTCGTGAAGCGGAGCATGTACGGGCGCGCGAGCCTGCCGCTCCTGCGCCGCCGCGTCCTCGCCGCCTAACCGGCGGGACGTCGGGCTTCCGCGCGTGGCGATCAGCAAAATCGCGGGACAACCCAATCTTTGCCAGCGTTGACAGCCGGACTGGTTGCCGCGTCACCGCCATACACCGCCCGGTGCTTTCACTGCGCGCACCGTGCACCGGTGACGGTGACGTGCAAGCTCCCGCGTACCCGCGGTGGTCGACGCGCGCGGGGCGGTCGGCGGACCGGGCGAACGTCCCCGGCGACTCGCTGGCCGCCCGCGCGGATGATAGGCCGTCCCGCGCCTGGCCTCCCCGTGTCGTCCCTTGTGCCGCGGGCCGTCGTCCGGTCGGGTCGTGCGGCGAGCGCTCGCCCCTTGTGGTCAGCGTGTGATCCGTGTC
>DASWUT010000287.1:0-3290 GCA_036401455.1 Gemmatirosa sp.
CCTCGTCGGCGAGGACGCCGCGCGCGACGCAAACGCGGGGCGACTGCGCGCGCTCGCCGAGCGCGGGCACGAGATCGCCAACCACACGTTCTCGCACGATGTGTGGATGCACACCTACGGCGAGGCGCAGGCGGACGAGGAGCTCGCGCGCGCCGAAGCGGCGATCCACGCGGCGACGGGGCGGCACCCGTCGGGATTCCGCGGACCGGGGTTCAGCTGGAGTCCGGCGCTGCTGCGCGTGCTCGCCCGGCGCGGCTATCGCTACGACGCGTCCACGCTTCCGACCTTCGTCGGTCCGCTCGCGCGGCGGTACTTCCTCGCGACCGCGCGGCTCACGCCGGAGGAGCGCGCGCAGCGCGCGGCGCTGTTCGGCGCGTTCCGGGACGGGTTCCGACCCAACCGGCCGTACCGCTGGGCGTTAGGCGGCGGGCGCGAACTGCTGGAGCTGCCGGTGACGACCGTACCCGGCGCGCGAACGCCGTTCCACCTGAGCTACCTCATGTACCTCGCCGGGTTCTCGGAGGCGGCGATGCTCGGCTACCTGCGCGCGGCGCTCGCGCTCTGCCGCGCGACGCGTACCGAGCCGAGCTTTCTGCTGCATCCGCTCGACCTGTTAGGCGCAGGCGACGCGCCGGGGCTCGAGTTCTTTCCCGGTATGGCGCTCGGCGCCGCGCCCAAACGGCGCCTGTTCGTGCGCGTGCTCCGCGTCCTCGGCGAGCATCACGCCCTCGTCCCGATGTCCGTGCACGCCGAACGCGCGGACCGCACTGCCCTTCCCCACCGCACGCCGGAGCACGAGTCAGCCGGCGGTGCTTCCAGCGGCCAACGCTCCGCCGCTCCCGCCCCCAACCCGAGCCCTCGCCGTGCGTCGTAACCCGTACAAGGCCCTCGTCATCGGCGCTGCCGGGAACATCGGCACGCGCCTCGTCGCGCACCTGCGCGCCGTCGGGCACGAGGTGGTCGAGGCCGACATCAAGCCCGGCCTGCGCGACGGCTACGTCGTCGCCGACGTCACCCAGCCACTCGACCTCCTGCCCGCGTTCGACTGGGGTCCCGACGTCGTGTTTCACCTCGCCGCCGCGGTCGGGCGCACGACGTGCGAGCAGGCTGGCGCGCTCGCCGTGTCGACCAACCTCATGGGGCTCAGCAACGTGCTGCAGCTGTGCCGCCGCGCGCGGGCCACGTGCGTGTACTTCTCGACGTCCGAGGTCTATGGCCCGGGCGACGACGTGCACGACGAGGCCGCGTCGCGTCCGCATCCCAACAATCGCTACGGCCTCTCCAAGTACATGGGTGAGCAGCTCGTCGAGTACGAGGTGCGCCACGCGGGGCTCCGCGCGGTCACGCTGCGCCCGTGCATGATCTACGACGAGCGCGAGACGGTCGGCGAGCATCGGTCGGCGATGATCCGCTTCGCGGCCAACCTCGCGCGCGGCCGGCCGGTCACGGTACACGCGGGGGCCGCGCGCGCGTGGCTGCACGCGTGTGACGCCGCGCGGGGCATCGAGGCCGCCGCGTTCGTGTCGGAGTACGCCGCGATCAATCTGGGCCACCCGGACGTGGTGCCGATGTCCGACCTGGCGGCGATGATGTGCGACGAACTCGGCGCCGACCCGTCGCTCGTCGAGGTCCAGGCGCTGCCGCCGCGGATGACGCTCGTCAAGCGCCCCGCCCTCGAGCGCCAGCGCCGGCTGTTAGGCCTCGAGCCGGAAGTCTCGCTCGCCGAGGGGGTGCGCCGAGTGTGCGACGTGCAGCGGCGAGCGGCCGCGGTCGACGGCCACATCCTGCACGCTGCGGCCGACAGCGTCGGGGTCGACGTGCCAGCCGCGGCGTACCCCGGATCGACGCTCGGCCGCCCCGCTTCCGCGACCGCGGGACTGTCGTAACCGTTCGCGCACCACCGACGATGAGCGCCGCGCACGATCGTGCAGACCTGGCCGGACCCGCCCTCGTGACGGGGACGCGCGAATCGGCCCGTGATGTCGCGCCGCGACCGCCCGAGGCGCGCGATCCGCGGGCGGTCGCGCGCGAGGACCCGGCAGCGCTCGTCGACTCTCGGCATGTTGCGGAGGCGCTCGTGCCTGCAGTGTGCGCGCTCTGCAGGGACGACTTCGGCGTGCCGGTGGCCGTGGGCGCCAACTTCGCGGACCCGGACGATGCGGCCAGCTACCTGGTGCTGCGCTGCCGTCAGTGCCGACTGCTGTACCTCAGTCCTCGCCCGGCGTCGGTCCCGCGGTCGGGCGCCGATCCGGACGTGGGGCGGATACTCGGCGCGTGGCTTCGCGACGGACCGCGCGGCGTCGGGCAGGGCGGGCGCGTCCTTGCCGCCGGCCTTGGCGCGGCGCTCGCGCCCGCCGCGATGGCCGGCGTGCCAGCCGCGGTCGGGCGTCGCTGGCACGTCGACGCCGGCTCGTTGGAGGCCGCGATGCCGGCCGCGTACGACGCGGTGGTCTTCGCCGGCACGCTCGAGCGCTTCGACGATCCCGTCGCGACCCTCTCCGAGGCGCGCGCGGCGTTGCGACGGGGCGGATTCGTGGTCGTGATCGGACCGAATGCGGCCGGACCGGCGGCGCGGCTGTACGCCGGGCGCTACTGGGCGGGCTACGACTTCCCACGTCGGCGCTACTTCTTCGACGCGACGACGCTCCGCGCCGCTGCGGCCCGTGCCGGGCTCGACGTCGAGCGGCTAACGACGCGAGTCGACGGCGATTGCTGGGCGCGGTCGCTCGACTACCTGCTCGCCGACGTCGGCGGTGACCGGCACCCGGCCGAACGCGCCGAGGAGGGCCACCGCACTTCGCGCACGCTGCTCCGCGCACTCGGCACCGCACTCGATGCCGGGCTGGCGCTCGTCGGCCGCGGCGCGCGACTCCACGCCACGCTCCGACCGCGCGCATGATCCTCGTCGGGCGCGCCGATCCGCCGGTCGTCGTTCTCGGGGCCGGGATCGGAGGCCTCGTCGCGGCGCGCACCCTTCGGCGTCGCGGCCTGCGCGTCGCCGTATTCGAGGCAGGTCGTCGCGTCGCGGGGATGGCGACGAGCTTCCACGACGCCGACGGCTTCACGTACGACTTCGGGGCGCATTTCATCACCAATCGGCTCGCCGCCGCGCTCGGCGTCAGCGACGTCTGTCGGGCGGTCGAGCGTTACGGCGAGAGCGTCTTCGCACGCGGGCGGGCGACTGCGTATCCGGTCGGACTCATCCGCAGCCCCCGCTATCTGGCGGGAGCGTTGCACGCGAAGCTGCCCGCCTGGCGCGCGCGCGAGCCGGCCCGCGATGCGGCGGAGGA
>DASWUT010000288.1:0-3221 GCA_036401455.1 Gemmatirosa sp.
CGTCGCATCGGTGCTGCACTGCTGCGCGGCCGGCTTCGGCCCGCCCCAACTGACCGTCTTTCTCGTCGACCCCGACGAGGGGAACGGAAACCTGAGCCGCACGAAGACCCTCGTCGCTCAGTACCAGCGGGCCCGCGCCGCGCTGGCCGAACGCGCGGGCGACGACGTGCGCGTGTTCGGCACGCAGGTCAACACGCCGGACCCGTTCGTGTGGGGGATCTTCAGCGACCAGAACATGTCGCTCGGGAAGTACATCAACCACGAGCTGGCCGCGAAGAGCAGCCCCGAGATGGCGCAGCTCATGGAGGTGCTCTTCTCGCAGGCGGAGCTCGAGACGCCGCTCAACGAGGGCTTTCGCGGGCACCCGAGCATCGGCGCCGTCGTCATGGCGAACACGCCCGACAACGTCGAACCGTGGCAGAGCTTCTGGAGCGACGTGGACGCGAGCCAGACGGAGGGCGCGGTGCGTGTCTTTCTCGTCGGCTCGATCTTCGGCGGCACGGGCGCGGCCGGCGTGCCGACGTTCGGCGCGCCGGGCATGCTCAAGTGGGACGACCGCGCCGCGCTCACCCCCGCGACCGCGCGCCGCGAGGATCGCCAGAGCAAGGTGTTCCTCGGCGCGGCTCTCGTGCTTCCGTACTTCTCGGTCGACCTCGGCGACCTGCCCGCGGACCGCGCGGAGATGTTCGTCACCCCGGCCGACTTCCCGATCGCGACCAAGGCGGCGCTGCAGTACTACGACGAAAAGGACGCCAGCGGGAAGCTCGCCTTCGACCAGGTCTACCTGTTAGGCGACTCGCTGCCGCAGCCGGTCGGCGGGTTCAGCCCGGGCAACAAGGCCCAGGAGAACCGGCCGCACTACGTCGAGGTCGCGGCCGCGCTCGCGGCGTTCGACTTCTTTCGGCAGGACCCGGCGTCGGACGCCGTGAAGCAGGGGCCGCGCTTCTTCGCGACGAGCCGCGACGCGAGCGACGTCGACTGGCGCGCCCTCCCCGTCACCCGCGACGCCGGCCGCGTGGAGGCGCTGCAGGCGGAGTTCAAGCGCCGCGTCGCCGCGATGACGGTCTTCGCCTACGCCTTCGACACCCTCGGCCTCGACACGTTAGGCGAGGCGAGCGAGAAGCTGCTGCCGGCGTGGTACCGGTCGCACTTCGCGGTCAATCCGCGCCGCCCCGACGACGCCGCGCGCGACCCGCGCCGCGAACGCCCCGCGCTCGAGAACGTGGCCACGTTCAACCACAGCTTCCTCACCTGGGTCGCGGCGCTCGACGACGACGACGGGCGCGTCCGCCTCGTCGACCGCGACAAGCTGTTCGGCGCCGCCGCGCTCGGCCCGGACGCGGCGCCGCTGCACCCGCGCGAGCACAAGGCGGCCGTCGGCGGATTCCTCAAGCACGAGCCGGGCGACCAGCTCAGCTTCGACCAGATCCGCAACGACCTCGACGCCATTCGCCTCGACCGCGCGACTATGCCGGCGGCGAGCAAGTACGTGAACCTGTTCTACGAGGCCGCGCTGCGCTTCGTCGACAAGAACTGGCGCGCAGCTGGCCAGGCACCCGCGGGCCGCGCGGAGCGCCGCTGATGCCGAAGCACCTGTACCTCCCCGAAGTCGACGGCAACATCGGGGAGCCTCCGGTCGCGGGCGTGTGGCACGGCTACCAGCGCCGCCTGCTGCGCTCCGTGGCCGACGGGATCGTCGTCGGGCAGGGCGCGGTCGACCGCGGGGTCAGCTCGGTGCCCGACGCGTGGGCGCGGCCGCTCATGTTCCAGAACGCGATCCGCCCGATCTCGGGCGCCCCGGGCTCGGGGCACCCGATGCGCGCGCGCGTCGTGCAGGAGTGGCGCGGGCTCCTGAGCCTGCTCGCCCTTCACAAGCTGCAGCAGTACGACGTGGACGTCGTGCCGGTCGTGCTCACCGCGCCGCGCGCGGGCGCGGACGCCACGCCCGAGTTCGTGCGCGCGCTCCTACGGCTGCTGCCCGCGCCCGTTGCGCTCGAGCGAGGCAAGCCGGCGTACGAATGGAGCGATACGCTCCTCATTCGCTACGACGGGATCGCGGTCGGCGCGTTCTCGCCGACGACGCTCGTCTACAGCGCGGTCGACTACAACCGCCGCCTCGCGCGCACCACGCTCAACCTCAAGGACGCAGCGGGCTTCCTCGCCCCACCCAGCGCGGACCAGCGGGAAGAGCTGCTGTACGTGGCCGAGTGGGTGGAGCAGCTGCACGACCGGCTGAACGCGCCGGGGAACCCCGCCGCGGCGGTGCTGGACACGGCGTCCACGGACCCGCGCGTCAAGGACGCGGTCGGGCTGATCAACGCGCTCCTCGACGAGTGGTTAGGCGAACTGCGCGCCACGCTCGGCGTGCGCCGCGGCGAACGCCTCGACGCGCCCGAGGTCGAGGTCGATCCGGAGACGAGCGAGGTGCGCCCCGCCGCCCCCTTCCTCGACCGGTACCGGGTCTACCAGGCCCTGCTGCACCCGCTCCGCCGGTCGGCGGCCGGCGCGGGCGTCGCCTCCTCCGACCTGCTGCTCGACCCGCGGCGCAACCGGAGCGGACGCGACCACGTGGTCGTGATCACGCCCGCGTTGTTGCGGACCAACGACAGGATTTGGCAGTCGCGCCGCCTCGTGCACCTCGGCGGCGACGCGGCGCGCGCGCTCGAGGAGTACTTCGACGCGCCGCAGGGGTGGGGCCAGCAGGTCGAGCGCGAGGACCTGCGCCCCGCGAACGCGATCTGGATCCGCCCCGAGCGCTACTTCCTCACCGACACGCTCTCGGCCACCGACGATGGGTCGGCGTTCCTCGCGCCCGAGTGGCAGGCGCTCAACGGCGAGCAGCAGCTGTTGCTGCCGTTCAACGCGCGCATCCTCGACTTCTTTTCGCCGACCGACGTTCGCGAGCTGCTGCAGCCCGAGTACCGGAAGGTCGACAACGGGGTCACGTTCACCTTCCAGCTGCCGGTACGCGGGCGCACGGAGCGCGTCCAGAAGACGTACCGCTATCGCAACGCGGGCCCGGGCGAGGGGACGATCGTCCCGCTCGCGGCCGTGCCCCCCGTGCAGCTCTTCCCGCGCTACGTCGACGCGAACTGGCGGCGGTACTACGTCTTCCAGGGCGGCGCGGACCGCGTCACGGTGCACCCCGTCCTCGACGGCGCGTGCACCGTCACCGAGCGCACGCACGCGTCGCCCGAGAGCGGCCTCACGGCGAGAGCGGT
>DASWUT010000289.1:0-5314 GCA_036401455.1 Gemmatirosa sp.
CTCGCACGTACGACCCCGGGCGCATTGCGCCACACAGGGTTTTCGGCCGACCCGGACACTGAGGTGCTCCGGCTCCGCGACCTGACCGGCGCGGTCCGCCGCCGATGGCCCTTGCTCGCGGGCGGTATTGCGCTCGGCCTCGTGATCGCGGCCGCCTACATGTGGTGGGCTCCGCGCATGTATGAGGGCATCGCGATGCTGCGGCTCGACGACAAGCAAGCCACTCTCCCAGCGGTCTACACCCGGACCCACGACGTCGACGCGGTGGTCACGGAGGTCGAAGTGCTGCGCGCGCGCGCATTCGCGGCGCGCACGGTCGACGCTCTCGGACTTCGTGTTGAGGTGGCGTCCGCCCCTCGCGGCGTCACGCGCAGCATGCTGATGGACAGCGTGCTTGTTGCGAATGCCGCCGATACGGCGACGTATCGTTTCACGTGGAGCCAGCCCGGCGACATCACGGTCACACGCGAGGGCGCCGCCGGGCAGAACATCGCCGTATTGCATGCAGGGACCGCGGGATACGTGAACGGTATCCGTCTGGTTCCGCTACGTCAGTTGGGGATGACCGACCCGATCGTCGTGCGGGTGCGCGCGCGCGAGGCGACGATCGACGAACTGCAGAAGGCGGTGCACGTGACCCGGGTGGGTCCGCAGGCGAACGCAATCAGCCTGCGGTACGACGCGCGCGATCCGTCGCTCGCGCAGGGCGTGCTCAGCACCTGGATCGATGCCTACCTCTCGGGCCGCCAGCGCTCGCAGAGTGGCGAGGCGCGGAGCACCGCGGCGGTGCTGCGGGCACAACTCGATACCCTAAATGTGGAGCTCGCCACGTCCGAGGACGCCTTCCAACGGTTCCGGGAACGCGAGCGGGTGGTGAGTCCCGAGACGGAAGCCACGACGCAAGTCAGCCGACTCGCGCAACTGCAGGCCGACCGTGCGTCCGTCGACGCGGAGCAGCGCGCGTTGTCAGAACTGCTGAGCAGCGTGCGCGACGCGGCGGCGCGGGCGCGCCCTGAGGATCCGTCGCCGTATCGGCGCATCATCGGGTTCCCGACGCTCCTGCGAAACCAATCGGCCTCCCAACTGCTGAACTCATTAAGTGAGGTCGAGAACCAGCGCGCAGTGCTCCTCACGCGCCGGACCGCAATCGACCCGGACGTTCGCATCCTGACCAACCGCGTACACGAGCTTGAGGACCAGGTGCGCGGAGTTGCTGAGAGCTACCTGGCCGGGCTCTCGGCGCAGGTGGCCGCGGACGACGCGGAGATGTCACGGTTTGGCGCGCAACTCGGCCGCATCCCGCAGCGCGAGGTCGAGTACGCCCGGCTGCAGCGACAGCCCGCCATCCTGTCGCAGTTGGTGAGCACGCTCGCGACGCGACTGAAAGAGGCGCAGGTGGCCGAGGCGATCGAAGATCCGAGCGTGCAGGTGGTCGATCCTCCGTACGCATCGACGACTCCGGTCCAACCGAGGCTTCCCGTGGCACTTGCGCTCGGGCTGTTCGCCGGCTCGCTGGTCGGCGGGGCCGGCGTGTTCGCCCGGGAGCGCGTCGACCGCTCGGTGCGAACGCGGTCGGACGTCGCGTCGGCTTCGAGCGGCCCGGTGATTGGTGCCGTCCCCACGCTGACTCTCCCACCTCCGGCTGGCAGCGATCGACGGCCGTCACGTCGCGCGCTGCGCGCCGGGACGCCAGCCGTCGCGACCCGGTCGGCCATGATGCCGTCACCGGTGGCCGAAGAGGCCTACACGCGGCTGTATCTGAACGTGATCGAAGGGCGCCTCTGGACGGATGGCGGCATGCGATCGCTCGTCGTGACGAGTCCGCTGCCGGGCGATGGCAAGACGACGAGTGCGGTGAACCTCGCGCTCACCCTCGCGCGCCGGGGCATCCGGACGGCCCTCGTCGACGCGGACCTTCGACGGGGCGGCGTCGACACGCGGTTCAACGTGCCGCGAGGCCCTGGGTTGGCCGAAGTTCTCCGCGGATCGGCGCCGCTCGCTGTGGCGCTCCGACGTCTGGACGTTGGGCGTGGGCAGGAGCTGACATATCTGACGACCGGCGCCTTGCAGCACGACGCGCCCGCGCTCCTGACATCGGACGCGATGCGGGACGTGCATACCGCACTGCGGGACGAGTTCCAGGCGATCATTTTCGACACACCGCCGCTCGCCGCGGTGACCGACGCGACCGTGCTCGCGGCGCTCGTTGACGGCGTCATCCTCGTCGCCCGTGCGGGTACGACGGGGCGCGAGGCGATCGAGTTCGCCGCGGAGGAGCTGCGGCGCGTGCACGCCCCGCTCGTCGGGACGATGCTCAACGACGTCGATCCTGACGACGACGGGTACGGCGCGGCCTACTACGCCTACGCGCACACGACGGACGAACATGCCGGATCCGCGACGTAACTACCGCGATACGTCCGGAGCGGTCAGCAGGTGAGCGATCGCATGCTGCCGCTCGCGGACGGGTCCGCGCACGCCCCCGCCAGCGGCGGAGCGTCCGGAAGCGACCACGACAACATGCTGGTGCAGTCGATCCGGCGCAGCACCCGCGTGTGGTTCGCTCGCGGCGTGGCGACGCGCGTCGTGAGTCTGCTGACGAACCTGCTGCTCGTGGTGTTGGTCACGCCTCGCGAGTTGGGGCTGCTCGCCGCGGTGCGCGGGTTCATCGGCATCGTGCACTTCGCCACCGATCTGGGTCTCGAGTTCGCGCTCGTGCGCCGCCGCGCGGACCCGAACCCTGCGGAAATGGCGGCGCTATCGGGCGTCCGGATGCTGTGCCTCGCGCTGATCGCCGTCGGCATCGCCGTCGTGCCGCACGCGTCGACGCTGTTTGGAACGCTGAGTCCCGCGCTCGGCGGGTGGCTGATCGCGCTAACCGCCGCGTTCGCGATCACGCCGACGCAGCTCGGCTCGAAAGTGCTTCTCGAACGCGACCTCCAGTTCGCGAAACTCGGTACGCTCGAGGTTACCACCGTCTTACTGGAAAATGTGGGGCTTGTCGTCGCGGCGGCGGTGGGGCATTTCGATCGAGGCGTATTCCTGGTCTTTATCGCCTCGTTCTGTTATGTGACGGTCTTCGTGCAGTACCTCGCGCCGCTTCGGGGGCTGTCGCTGAATGTCGGCTCGCTTCGACCGCTTCTGCGAGACACAGTCGGGTTTAGCGGCGCCGCCCTGTTTACCGTCGCGCGCACGTCTCTGACGCCGATTCTGCTCGCAAAGCTGTTTGGGTTGAACGTCGCAGGCAACTGGGCCCTTGCTGACCGAGTCTGTTCATATCTGAATCTCGTCTTCGAGAGCTTCACGCGAACTGCATTTGCAGGGGCAGCGCGCCTTAGGCATTCCACGATCCATCTGCGTGATTTGGCGGCACACGCGCTGACGCACACGGCGATGTGGGTGATCCCGGCTTCCGTACTGATATTTGTTCTCTTCCCCGTGCTCGGCTCGTTGTTCCCGAAATGGGCAGGCGCTGTCCAGCCTGGGCAAGTGTACGTTTTGGCGCTCGGGGCAGGCGGAAGTGTGATTGCTTCACTTAGCCCCGTAACGCAGGCGATGCGCGGCCCTGCGCTCGCGTTGGTTGAGCAGGCAGCCGCCTGCCTCGTCTTGTGGGCAGCGCTGGCTGTCTCCGCGGCGATCGGAATCGTAAACGTCGGCCTGGCGTACGCAATCGCGATCGTCGCGCAAGCCCTCGTGCTGCTGCGTTTGTGCCCGCCGACCGTTCGGCCCGAGATGCAAGGGCTGCTCTGGACGTCTCTCGTACCCGGAGCGGTGATCGTCGCCGCTTGCGTCGGCTTCAGCGCCGTCGGTTCTACCCTCGCCGTTCGCGTAATCGCGCCGGCCATCCTGCTACTGACATGGCAGAGTGCGCGTTACATCGCGGCACATGGACACGCCTCGTGCCGCGCGACCACAGGCGCACCGGTAGCTACCGACTGAGTGTAGCTGGACGCGAAGCATCCGCCTAACGTGATGCTGAGCTTCGTCGTTTGTGGTTCACAGCACGTTATCTAGGGAGGGACAGTTGCGTATCGCTTTCATCGCTCATGAGGTCCATCGGCGCGGAGGTATGGAGCGCGCGGCCTTCGAGGTCATCAATCGTCTGAAGCGCGACAACCACGTCGTGGTCGTGTCGCGTGTGTGCGAGATCGAAGGTGACAATTTCGAATGGGTGCCCGTCCGCGGTATTCTGTACCCATCGGCCGCGTACGGGCTGACGTTTGCCATGGCGGCGCAGCGTGCCGCGAAGGCCGCCGGATGCGATATGATCTATTCGATTGGTTCGGAAGCGCTTGAGGCTGATATGGTAGTAACTCAGTTCTGTCACGCAGCGTTTCTAGCGAGATACCCAGGGATCCGCGGCGGGAATCGCGCGATCCGCCGCGTGTTGCACAGTATTTCACAACATGGTGAAACGCTGCTCGAACGCCGAGCATACGGCTCCAAACGGCTCCGCCGTGTGTTAGCTGTTTCGGGTGGCGTGGCAACCGACGTGGTTGAGCACTACGGTGTGTCGCGCGACGCGGTTCGTATAGTCCCTAACGGTGTCGACCCGACTGCGTTCCGGCCCGTGCCGACTAGGGAAGCGAAGACGGTCCTCCGGCGAGCATTGGGGCTGCCGGAAGGCATGCTCACAGCGCTGTTCGTCGGCGGCGATTGGCATCGAAAAGGACTCGCTGATGTGATCGAAGCGGTTGGGATCCTCCCCGACGTCGCCCTGATCGTCGTCGGGAAGGGCGACGCGGTCACATTCGGACAGATTGCAAATCGCGTTGGCGCAACCGGCCGCGTCTTTTTCATCCCGCCTACTCCGCGGCCGCAGGACTATTACGCCGCCGCGGACGTATTCGCGTTCCCGTCTCGCTACGAAGCGTTCTCCCTCGCAACACTCGAAGCGGCGGCCTCAGGTTTACCGCTGATCACCCGGCGCATCAATGGCACCGAAGACCTGATTGAGCATGGGGTGAACGGATTTTTCATCGAGGACGGTGGTTTGGAGATCGCTGAACGGATCGCGCAGTTGCGCGACGAAGAGCTTCGCGCGCGCATGAGCGCGGCGGCGGTCGAAGCGTCACGCCGTTATACGTGGGACGCGATCGGGGAACAGCATCTGGCGGCGTTGCACGAAGTCGTCTCTGAGCGTGCCGCACCAATGAGTGCGGGGCGTCGCTGACCCGATGGGCGAATGCACGACTGACGTCGAGCGGCGCGACGCGAGTCGCCACGCGCTCTCAGCCAACACGCCCGATCCGCGTGGTGGGGCCGCTGTGCGTGAGCGAGCACAGGGCGAATTGCGCGTGCTGGTACTGATGCC
>DASWUT010000290.1:0-8318 GCA_036401455.1 Gemmatirosa sp.
CGGTCCGCGCGCCGCTCGGCGCGAGCGACCCGCCCCGGCGCGCCGCCGCGGCGATCCCCGAGGCAATCGCGAATCCAGCCGCGGTCCGCGTCAGGCTCGGCGGCGGGAACGGTCGCGCGACCGGCCGACCGACCAGCCGACGCGCTAGCGGCTGCTGCACGCGTTGAGTGTGAACACGCGTGTAAGCACGACCGCTGCGGCGCCGGACGCAAGCGCGCCGCGGCGCCGCGCCCCGCTCGCTTGCCGCGCGGGGTCCGGCCGCGTACGCTTCACGCCCCGCGGTTCGGTCTTCCTTCGCGGGATCCGCTACGCTCGGGTGCCACTCCGCCCGATCCCCCTCGCCCGCCCGCGATCCCGCGATGGCCGCCACGGTCGACGCTCTCCTCCCCCTCTCGTTCCTCGAAGCGGTCCGCGCCGCCGACCGGCCGGACGATGACGCCGATGCCGAGTTCGTGGCCGAGCTGCGCAACAAGCGCCTCGGACTGAGCGACACCGTCCAGGCGCAGATCAGGCGCTACGGCGAGGCCCGTCGACGGCACCAGCGCGCGGCACTCGACGAGGTCGGTGCGCTCGCCCGCCTCATCGGGCGGCGCCCCGACGCGGAGGTCGTCTTCCGGTCGGCTGGCCGCCGATGGGCCGAGGGCGCGTATGCCGCGCTGCCGGTCACGACGCGGCGCGCCGTCCGCACGCTCCCCGGCCTCGTCGCGCGCCCCGTCGCCCTGCGGCAGCTCCGGCAACTCGCGCGGCGCTACTTCAGCGGTACCGTGCGCCGCGTTGGTGGCTCGCTCGTGCTCGAGTGCCCGCGCCGCTCACCGCGCCTCTCACGCAGAGCGTCGCCGCCCCACAGGCCGGGTGCGCGTACTACGAGACGGGCTTCGGCGAGCTGCTCCGTCTCCTCGTCGCCGCGGGCGGACGGGTGGAGCACGTCCGCTGCGCGGCGCGCGGCGAGGGCAGCTGCCAGTGGCGCGCCGACTGGCGCAGCTGACCGCCTCACCTCCCCATGCTCACGCCCGAATCCCTGCCAGAGTTCCAGACCGCGATCGCCGAGGCGGGCCTGGATGGCTGGCTGCTCTACGACTTTCGCGGCACCAACCCGATCGCCGCGGGCCTCATCGGCCTGGACGGGATGGTGACGCGGCGCGTCTTCGCGTGGATCCCGCGCGAGGGCCCCCCGGTCGCCGTCACCCACGCCATCGAGCAGGGCCCGTGGGCGCGCTGGCCGGGCGCGTGGCGGCGCGAGGTCTACAGTTCGTGGCGGGCACTCGAGGCCACGCTCGGCGCCCTCGTGGCCGGGCATCGCGTGGCGATGGAGTACTCGCCGGGCGACGCGGTCCCGTACGTCGACCGCGTCCCGGCCGGCGTGCTCGACATGGTGCGCGCGTTAGGCGCGACGGTCGCGACCTCCGCCGACCTCGTGACGCGACTCTACGCCGTCTGGACGTCTCCGCAGCTCGCCGCGCACCGGCGCGCGGCCGAGCACGTCGCGGCCGTCGCGCGTGCGGCCATCGCCGACGCGGGCGCGCGCGTACGGGCGGGTACGCCGGTGTACGAGCACGAGGTCGCCGCGGCGATCCGCGACGGCTTCGCCCGGGCGGGGCTCGAGACCGACGCCGACCACGGCCCGATCGTCGCCCTCGGCGCCAACGCGGCCGATCCGCACTACGAGCCGTCGCCCGCGCGCCCCGTCGCGCTCGCGCCGGGCGCGCTGCTGCTCGTCGACCTCTGGGCGCGCGAGCCGGGCGTCGCCGGCGGCGCGCCCTACGCCGACCAGACGTGGATGGGCGCCCTCGGCGCGCCCGACGGACGTGCGGTCGCGGTGTGGGAGGCGGTGCGCGACGCCCGCGACGCCGCGGTCGCCCTCCTCGCCGAGCGTGTGCGCGGCGGCACGCCCGTCCGCGGCGCGGAGGCCGACGACGCGGCGCGCGCGGTGATCGTCGCACGTGGCCTCGGGCCCTACTTCACCCACCGCACCGGGCACTCGATCGACGCGCGCGACTTGCACGGCGCCGGCCCGCATCTCGACAACCTCGAAACCCGCGAGGAACGCGCGCTCGTTCCCGGCGTCGGCTTCTCCGTCGAACCCGGCGTTTACGTCGCGGGCGAGATCGGCGTGCGGTCGGAGGTCAACGCGTACGTCGGCGTGGAGGAGCTGATCGTCACGCCCGGCGCGCCACAGCGCGACCTGCTCGTCGCCTGACCGGCGCCTAACTTTCCGTGTAACGGGCTTCCGTTTCGCGGGCGCCTAACGCGCGCCCTAGCGCGTGTAGTAGGCGCGGATGCACTCCGTGATCAGGCGCTCGCGGAAGTGCGTCGCCTCCAATCGCCGCTCCGGCGCATTGAGCGCGGGCAGTCCGGCGAGCAGCTCCTTGAACGCGACGATCAACTCCTCCGCGCGCAGCGCCCGCTCGCGCGCCTCGGCGACCATCTCGTGGAGCGCGTGCGTGAGGGCCGCGCTCACCGCAGGCATCTGCTCACCGTCGACCTGCCGCCGCCACAGCGCGGGGTCGTTCCACACGTGGAGCACGGCATTCGCGAGCAGTGTCCGGGTCGCCTCGGAGATCATGCGCGGCTCCGGTGTCGAGCGCGAGTCGAAGGCCATCATGACGGCGCGGCGCGGCGGGAAGACGAGGGTGGAGCAGGGCAGGGCCAATCGGGCCACGGCAGCAGATGGCTGCGTAGCATGCTTGCTCGACATGGCAGGGACGTGCGAAACGGCGCGCCACACGCGAAGCCCTCGGGCAGCGCGCCGCGAAAGGCACCGTAGGTGCGAGGTCAACTTACACCCCGTGTTTACAGGCGTCAAAGCCCGTCCGCGCGCTGAGTCGTCGTACGCGGAGCCCGCGTGTGACCGGCATCGCGGCGGGTCGTGGGTCTGCGGATTGCAGCGGGGGGGCCCCTACAAATCGCGACGCCTCCCGGACGCCATCCGTCCGCGCTGCCGACACCGAACGGCACCTCGCCCAACCTCTCCACCGCCACGCGCGCCGCCACGCACCCCGACGTATGCCGCGAATCGCGAGGCCCCCCGCAAAGCAGCAGGTCCTGATCCTTGCCCGCGAAAGCGTCCTCGCGGCGCTCATCGGCCTCCTCCTCGAACTGGAGCAGTACGAGCCGGTGTTCGCCGAACCCGACGAGCGCTACGACGACGCCATCCGGCGCGTCCGTGCGCCGCTCGTCGTGATCCTCGACGGCGAGAGTGACGAGGCGCGCTCGGACCTGTTTCACGCGCGCGCCGCCCAGAGCGGCGCGCGCGTCGTGCTGTTCAGCGAACCCGTCGCCGCGAAGCAGGTCCGCGACGCGGCCCGCCTCCGGCGCCTGCCGTTCTTCGCGATGCCCGTCGACCGCGCTACGCTCGGCTCCGTCCTTCGCGAGGCGGTCGGGTAGTCATCGGCGCGCCGCTCGTGGCCAACGTCGTCCGCTTTCGCCAGGCGCACTGCGCGCTGGTCGTCCTCCTCGCTCTCGCCGCCTGTTCGCGCGGCGAATCGCGGCCGGCACACACCGGCACCGCCGCGGCGCACGACGCGACCCGCACCGGAGCCGTGCCGCACGACGTCACCCTTCCCGGGGTGACCGCGAGCGAACCCGCCTACGTCGTCCGTCCGGCCACCGATGCGGGCCGCGTCACGGGCTCCGTCCAACTCGACGGCCCCGCGCCCGCCGACACCATCGTCACGCCCGGCCCGGACGACGTTCGCACCTGCGGACGCTCCCTGACCCTGCCAGCCGTCGAGACGCGTGGCGGCGGGGTCGCCGGTGCGGTGGTCTGGCTCGTCGGCGTCGCCGCGGGCAAGCCGTTCCCCGAGCTCCGCCGATCGGAGCTCGCACTCGAGGGCTGCCGCCTGCGGCCGCACATCGTCGCCGCGGTCGCGGGCGGCGCGCTCAACGTCCACGGCATCGACGAACTCGACGCCCGCCTCCGGTTCACGCGCGTCGAGGGCGGCACCAGCGCCGATGGCCCGGGCGCGGTCCTGCTTCGCGTCACGACGACCGACGCCGGCCAGGTCGTGCCGAGCGAACGCGTGATCGCCACGCCGGGCACGGTCGAGGTGCGCGGAGAGCTGCAGCCCTGGCTCCGCGCCTGGGTGCTGGCGTTCGACCACCCCTACTTCGCAACGACCGACGCAACCGGCGCCTTCACCCTGGACGGCGTGCCGCCCGGGACGTACCAACTCGTCGCCTGGCACGATCGGCTCGGTCGGTCGGTCCAACGCGTGACCGTCGCGCCCGGCGCAGGTGTGACCGCCGACGTCCGGCTGGGGGGAGCGGGTCCGCGTTAGGCGGCCCCCAGCCGGTGCGGCTGGGGGCGGCGTTTACGCCGCTGCCCCCACCTCTTCCTCGCGAAACTGCCCCTGGTACAACCGCGCGTACAACCCGCCGCGCGCGAGCAGCTCCGCGTGCGTTCCCTCTTCGACCACGCGCCCGGCGTCGAGCACGACCACCCGGTCCGCGCGGCGCACCGTGGACAACCGGTGCGCGATGATCAGCGTCGTCCGCCCGTCGAGCAGCTCGACCAGCGCGTCCTCCACCAGCCGCTCGCTCTCCGTATCGAGCGACGACGTCGCCTCGTCGAGCACGACTACCGCGGGGTCCTTCAGGAACACGCGGGCGATCGCGATCCGCTGCCGCTGCCCGCCCGACAGCTTCACCCCGCGCTCGCCGACGGGGGTGTCGTAGCCCTGCGGCAACTGCCGAACGAACTCGTCCGCGTGCGCGGCACGCGCCGCGGCGACGACGTCGTCCAGCGACGCCCCGGGGCGCGCGAGCGCGATGTTCTCGCGCACCGTGCCGCTGAACAGCGCCGGCTCCTGCGGCACCACACCGATCGCGCTCCGGAGCTCGCCTAACGCGACGTCGCGCACGTCGACGCCGTCGAGCGTGACGCGGCCACCGGTCACGTCCCAGAAACGCGGCAGCAGCGACCCGATCGTCGTCTTGCCCGCCCCCGACCGCCCAACGAGCGCGACCACCTCACCCGGCGCGGCGCGCAGCGTCACGCCGTGCAGCACGTCCGGCAGTTCGGGCCCGTAGCGAAAGCGTACCGCGTCCAACGCCACCGCGCCACGCTCGCGACGCACGCCACCGCGCGCCGTCGGCAGGGGCACGGGCCGCTCCGGCTCGGCCACCGTCGGCTGCTCGCCGAGTAGCTCGAAAACGCGCTGCGCCGCGCCTATCGCCTCCTGAAAGCTGCCGAACAGCGTGGCGAGCGATCCCACGGCCGCGGCGATGAAGAACGCGTAGAACAGGAACGAGACGAGCGCGCCCGCGGTCAACGAACCGTCGAGCACCCGCCGCCCACCTTCCCACAACACCGCGGCAACACCGGTGAACGCGACGAAGCCGACGATGCCGAAGAACGCCGCACGCACCTGCACGCGGGCGAGCGCCGCGCGCACTACCCCGCTCAACAGCGCGTCGTAACGCCGCGCCTCCTCCGCCTCGCGCACGAAGCTCTGCACCGTGCGGATCTGCGAGAACGCCTCGTCAGCGAGCGCGCCCGCATCGGCGAGCCGGTCCTGCACCCCCGCGCTCGCCTTGCGCAGCGCGCGGCCGCAGACCACCGCGACCGCCACCACGATCGGCGCGACGGCAAGCGTCGTCAACGTCAGGTGCGGGTCGGTCTGCGTCAGCAGCACCGCGCCGCCCACCAGGAACAACACCTGCCGCGCGAGTTCGGACACCCACGTGTTCATGAGCGACTGCAACGACGTGAGGTCGGCCGACAGGCGGCTCGTCAGCTCGCCCGTGCGCCGCTCGGTGTAGAACGCGGGCGACAGCCGCACGAGGTGCGCGAACAGCGCCCCACGCAGCTCCGCCAACACCCGCTCGGCCGTTCCGCTCAGCAGGAGCACCTGCACGTAGTTGCACACGCCCTGGACCGCGAAGACGACCACCAGGCCTAACGCCATCCGGTCCAGCCGCGACCGGTCGCGCGCGACGAACGCCGCGTCCAGCAACCAGCGCACGACGGCCGGAAAGGCGAGCCCGGCCGCCGACGCGACGACGAGGCAGATCAGAGCGACGACGAGGCGCCCGGTGTACGGGCGCAGCAGTGGCAGCAGCCGTGCGAGCGGGCGCGGCGAAACGGCGCGCCGCTTCGCGCGGGCACTCGGAGCGGCGGACGTGGCAGGAACGACGGATTCGGTCATGGACGGCGTGGAGAACGACGAAGAGGGGCCGCGGCGCTCGTGGCGTGCCGGACGAGGCGGACGAGACGCGTCGGGTCGCGCGCGCTCAGATGCCCAGCCATCGCCGCACCGCGTACAGCTCGACCCCGACGCGCCGCCGCGCGCGCGCCACCCGTTCGATGCGCGCCAGCACCTCGGCCGGCGGCGCGTCGTACGCGGTCGGCGACCCGAACGCGGGAAACTCGTCGACCCGCACCAGCCCCCCACGCGGCCGCGAGAGCTGGAGCACCGTCTCCGGCTCCTCGCCCGCGCCTTCGAGCTGCACGGCGAGCGATTCGGAGGCGTCGAGCGGGGTCGGGTCGTAGGGCATCGGCAGGAGTGGGAGGGCGACGTCTCGACGCGGGGCGGCGAATGGGCCCCCGCTTTCGCGGGGGCCCACCTCGCCCGTCAGACACCGCGTGCTACCCCGAGAACTCCCGTCCGGTACGCTCTCACACCGCTCGGTCGACCGCCATCGCCACGAACAACAGCGCGAGATAGAGCAGCGAGTACTTGTACGTCCACCACGCGCGCCCGCCCCACGGCTCGCCACGCCGCGCGAGCGCGCGGACCTGCAACACGCCCCACAGCAGCAGCCCGCCGAGCACGAGCGCGCTCGCGAGGTACACCATCCCGAACGCGCCGAAACACACCGGCAGCACGGTGAGCGCGATGAGCACCACCGTGTACCACAGCATCTGCGCCATCGTCTCGCGCTCGCCCCAGACGAGCGGCGCCATCGGCACACCAGCGCGTCCGTAATCCTGCTGCTTCATGAGCGCGAGCGCCCAGAAGTGCGGCGGCGTCCAGTAGAACACGATGAGGAACAGGTAGACCGCGGCGAGGTCCACGCGCCCCGTCGCCGCGGCCCAGCCGACGAGCGGCGGGAATGCGCCCGCTGCTCCGCCGATCACGATGTTGTGCGGGCTCGTGCGCTTGAGCCAGCGCGTGTAGATGAAGACGTAGAAGTAGAACCCGGCGAGCGCGAGCCCCGCGGTGAGCACGTTCACCGTGTGCGCCAGCAGCCACGTCGCCGCCGTCGCGCACATCACCCCGAAGGCGAGCACCGCCTGCGGCGTCATCCGGCCGCTGGGGATGGGGCGCAGCCGCGTGCGCGCCATCACGTCGTCGATGTCGCGGTCGAGGTACATGTTGACCGCGTTCGCGCCGCCGGCCATCAGGTAGCCGCCGACCGTCACGGCGAGCACCGTCCACCACGACGGCCGCCCCGCGACGTACATCGGCGCGATCGTCGTGACCAGCAGCAGCGAGATGATCCGCGGCTTGGTGAGCGCAACGAGGTCCTTCGCGAGCGGGACCTCGCGCGCCCGCGTGACGGCGATCCCCGTCATGCCGCGGCCGCCGCGACGCTGCCGGCCCGCGCCCGACGCACCATCGCCGCGTCGTCGTCGGCCCACGCCGGCACGGTGCGGCCAACCGCCATCCGCGCGAGGTACGCCATCACGAACGACGTCACCCAGAGCGCGACGCCGTTGGCCTGGTGCAGCGAGCGCAGGGCCACCACGTAGTGCCCCGTCACCATCGCCGCGCCGAGCACCACCTGGAAGACCACGAGGCCGAACGCGACGCGCGACGCGGTGACGACCGGCCCGGCCTCACGCCGCTTCGCGAACGCGAACGGCAGCCCGACCAGGTGCAGCGCCAGCAAGTACGCCGTGATGCGGTGCGCGAGCTGGATGTGCGCCGCCCCGCCGTCGTAGACGGTCGTGCAGAACGGGAACCCCTGGCACGACGACACCGCGCCGGCGACCTTGGCCGTCAGCGAGCCTAACAGCACCGCCGTCAGCGCGAGCGCGGCCGCGACCGTCGCACCACGCACCGCCTTCATCGTCCCGCGCCCGGCCGCGTGCGCGGCCACCGCGCGCCCCGCGCCGAACGCGCCCGCTCGCATCGCCGTCGCTGCGAGTGTCGCGAGCAGCGAGACGGCGATCACCTTGTGCGTCGCCGTCGCCCACGGGGTGTTGGCCTCCTTCACCGTCACCGCGCCAAACGCGGCGGCGACGAACGAAATCGCGAGCGCCGCGCCCGCCGCGCGCAGCACGCCGCCACGACCGCCCACGCCCGGCACCTCGCGCCGCGCGAACGCGGTCACGACGAGCGCGGCGATCGTCGAAATGAGCACCGCCGCGAATA
>DASWUT010000291.1:0-3449 GCA_036401455.1 Gemmatirosa sp.
GAGTCAAGGGCCTGCGGTCGTTCATGCGGTCGGTTCGGGAATTGGACGAAGAGCGTGACACGCGAAGTCCCGGAGCTGCGCGAACACCTGGTCGGGCGAGAGCTCGTGGAGGGTGGGCATGAACGACTGGTTCGGCCCCATCCAGAGCGAGTGCGTGATGAACATGGCGGAGAGCATACGGGCGGCCGCGTAGGGCTCGATGGGCCGAAATTCGCCGTGCGCCACGCCGCGGGCGATCACACCACCGATGAGGCGGTTACCGCGGGTGAGCACCTCGGCCGAGTAGAACTCGACGAGGTCGGGGAAGCGCTGCAGCTCGCTCACCACCAGGCGGTAGACCGTTCGGTAGGGCTCGGCGCGGAGGTAGTTCCACCACTGCGCCATGCAGGCGTCGAGCTGCACCGCGGCCGACGCGTCCGGGTCCGCGCTCAGGTCGACCGCCAGGCGATCGAGGCGATCGATCACCGTCTGGCGGATGACCTCGCGGAAGAGCGCTTCCTTGTTGGGGAAGTAGAGATAGATGGTCCCCTTGGCGATGCCGGCGCGCCGTGCGATGTCCTCGAGCCGCGCGCCGACGAGCCCATGTTCACCGAAGATCTCGAGGGCGGCCTCGAGGATCTGGTGCGGGCGCTCATCGGGCGCGCGTCGGCGAACGGCATCACAGGTGAAAGACATCTGATTACTGACTGGTCAGTCACTTTACACTTGCAAGAACGGGGCGCAACTGCGCCCCATTCCCAGACAACGCGTGGTGCCAGCGCCGATCGCGTCGACGCCGTACGGCTCGCGACTACTTGCTGGCGGCCGCGGCCGGTGCCTCGGCGTTCAGGTGGTGGTTGGTCCACTTCACCATCCCGAACAGGAACCCGCCGATGAGCACCACCCCGGCAAACAGGCCCATGAAGGCCGCGCTCTTGTCGGCGTTGACGTCGTGATGGGCGCCGTGGTCGGCCCCGTGGTCGGCCCTGTGGTCGCTGCCGTGACTCGTGTCGTGTGCCATCGCGCGCTCCTCAGCTCACCCGAACCGTCGTCATGACGTCGTTGCCGACGATCGTGCGGACCACGTCCATCCCCTCGACCACCTTGCCGAACACCGTGTGTACCCCGTTGAGGTGCCGCGTGTTCGGCGTGCTGAGGACGATGAAGAACTGACTGCCGCCGGTGTTGGGCCCTGCATGCGCCATCGACAGCGCGCCCTCCTCGTGCTTGTGCGGGTTCCCCTTGAGCTCGTCGGGGATCGTGTAGCCGGGGCCGCCCGTGCCGATGCGGCGGTCGCCCGCCGGCAGGTCGCGCGACAGCGGGTCGCCGCCCTGAATCACGAACTCGGGGATGACGCGGTGAAATTTCACCCCGTCGTAATAGTGCTCGTTGGCGAGCTTCTCGAAGTTGGCGACCGTCTTGGGCGCCTCCTTGTCGTAGAGCTCGGCGACGATGGTGCCCTTGTTGGTCTCGAACGTGGCGCGCTTGGACATGCGGCAGATGACGGTTGGAGGTCGAACCGGGACAAGGTAAGCGCATCGGCCGGCAAACGTGGACTGCGCGGGCGCGCCTACATTCCGGCGCCCTCCCACCGCACGCCTCATGCGCATCCTCGTCAGCCGCACCGACCGCCTCGGCGACGTCGCGCTCACCCTTCCCCTCTGCGGGCTGTTGAAGGCGCGCCTCGACGCGACGGTGGTCTTCCTCGGCCGCGTCTACACCCGGCCGCTGCTCGAAGCGAGCGACGCGGTGGACGAAGTGCTGGACTGGGACGGCGTCGCGGACGCGCCGCTCGGCGTTCGGCGCGACTTCATTCGCGCGGCGCGGGCCGACGTGGTGCTGCACGTCCTGCCCCGCGCCGGCGTGGCGTGGAGCGCGCTCGCCGCGCGGGTGCCGCGCCGCGTGGGCACGACGCACCGCTGGTATCACTGGCCGACGTGCAACGTGCGCGAGCCGCTCGAACGGCGAGCGTCGCCGCTCCACGAAGCGCAGCTGAACGTGCAACTCGCGCGCACCCTGCTGCCCGCGGCGGACCTTGCGCGCGGCGTGGGCGAACTCGCCGGGTGGGCGGGGCTCGCGGCGCGCGTCGCGGTGCCCGCGGCGGTCGTTCCGCTGCTCGCACCGGACCGCTTCGCCCTCGTCGTGCACCCGGGGTCGTCGGGGAGTGCGGGGGAGTGGCCGCTCGCGCGGTGGCGCGCCCTCGTCGACGCGCTCGCGCCGGAGCGGTTCCGGGTGCTGGTCACCGGGTCGTCGGCCGAGGGGGACGCGATGCGGCCGTGGTTGGAGGCGCTGCCGGGGCACGCGCACGACCTCACGGGGCGGCTCGGGCTCGCGGAGCTGATCGCGGTGCTCGCGGCCGCCGGCGGGATCGTCGCGGCGAGCACCGGGCCGCTGCACGTGGGCGCGCTGCTCGGGCGGCATGCGCTGGGGCTGTACGCGACGGTGCGGCCGGTGCACGCGGGGCGGTGGGGCCCGTTGGGCCCACGCGCGGAGGTGGTCGAGGGCGACGCGGTCGCCGCGATCCCGGTGGACGCGGTGCGGGCGCGGGTGGAACGCTGGGTCGCCGCCCACCCTGGAAGCGGGTGAGCCGGGCGGGACGTTACGGCAGGTCGCGTCGGCGTTCAGCAGCGGTGGACGCGCCGACGCCGGCTATCGGGCGTGCGTCACGGCCCGTGCGCGACGGCAATGCCGTCGCGGCGGACGACATACCCGACCCCGAGGCCGAGGCCGGCTCCGGTATAGAGGTTCACTTCGTAGGTCACGCGCCGGTCTTCCTCGTCGACCTGGAAGACGTGCACGGAGAACGAGCCGAGGCTGCGCCGCGCCGAGACCGTCTGGTCGTCGTACAGGAGGTGCTCCATGCCGGAAATCCGGCTGTAGTCGATCTCGAGCGTGTGGCCGCCGGGCAGCGCGACGTGGGCGTCAGCCATGGGGGTGCGGACTCGGGTGATGCCCGTCCAGGGAAGGGCGTGTCGCGCGAAGAGTAACGACGCCGACGGCGGGTGCGACCCGGTTGCTCACCCGCTGCGCAGCGGCGGCAGATCGGCGCCGTCTGCCGGAGAGGCAGCCATCCTCGCTAGCTCCGCGCGGCCATGTTCTCACACAACGCGTCGAACCCCGCGACGATGCGTTCGGGCGGGATCTCGCGGATCGGCCGGCGGTCGCCGACCTGCACCACCACCCGCGGTCCCTCGCCCCACGCGCCCCACAGGGCGACCGCCGTGTAGGCCGAGTAGACGGCGACGTAGGGCGTGCCGACCGCGGCGGCGATGTGCATGTTCGCGGTGTCGGGCGTGACCACCGCGGCCGCGCGCCGGATCAGCGCGACGAGGTCGCGCAGGTCTGCGGACGCCGGTGCGACTACCACGCGCGGCGCGGCGTCGCCGGGCGTTGCCGTCAGGCGCTCCGCTGCCCGGCGCGCGATCGCCGCGGCCTCGTCGACCGCGGCGGGCGCCGGGGTGATCGCGACG
>DASWUT010000292.1:0-6997 GCA_036401455.1 Gemmatirosa sp.
ACACGGTGCTCGCGACCGGCAGCGTCGCCGCGTGCGCGACGCCAGTTCGAGGTCGCGCGGCGGCCGTTCGCGCGGCCATGTCAGACCGCCGCGACGTGCGCGTCGTACCCCTCGTCGCGCACCGCGTCGGTGATGACCTCGGGACGCGTGCGGGCGGGGTCGTAGGTCACGCGTGCCGAGCCGACCGCCACGTCCTGCACCTCGACGCCGTCGAGGTGGCCGAGGGCCTTCCGAACGCTGGCCACGCAGTGGCCGCAGCTCATGCCGGTGATCGCGAGTTGAAGCGGTTCCATCACACAGTCCTCCGAGTAGGTACGTATACCTCTGGAGGGTATTCTAATACCCCCTCCCCCTATCACAAGGAGTGCACGGGACGGTTCGTGGCAACCCAGCACGGGGGTCCCCCTGCAACCGCGCGACACCGACCGGATCGCGTCGGTGTCGCGCGTGTTGGGGTCGGGCGGCCGTTAGAAGGCCGTCAGGCCGCCATCCCGAGGAGCTGGTTGCACGCCTGCTCGCAGCGCCGGCACGCGTCGGCGCACACGGCGCAGTGCTGGTGCATCTGCGCGTGCTGCTGGCACTCGGCCCCGCACGCCTGGCACGCCTGCAGGCAGGACTGGAGCTGCGCCCGGATCACCTGCGGGTCGGGCTGGGTCTGCCGCGCGAGCACGCGCCCGGTCGCGTTGCACACGTCGGCACAGTCGAGGTTGAGGCGCATGCAGTGGACGAGCTCCTTGACCATCGACTCGCCGAGACACGCGTCGGCGCAGCTCGTACAGGTCTGCGCGCAGTCGAAGCACGCCTGGATGCATTCCAACAGCGCCTGCGCGTTGAACGTCGTCTGCGGCTGTGGGTGGGTCTGGAGCATCTGCTGCATGTGGCCGGCGCCTGCATCGGCGCCCGCGGTCGTCATGGGTGCTGTCGTCGTCCGTCTCCGAGCTGAAGGGTGCCGCCCCCGACGCCATCGTGCGCTCGCGCGGGCGGATGCTGCCGTGGGCGCGTGGCCCTCGTGGCCAGGTGCGCGTCGGCGGTCCCGGCACGCGATGGAGCCCCGGCGGGCGTGGCCGCCGTCCCGAATCCGGCTACGGTCACGCCATGGATTTTACGACGCGCAAAGCGCACGCCGCCGTACACACGGATGCACGAACGCCTCGACGCCGCGAGCACGCCCGGCGCCTCGACAGCGCCGACACCGTTGGACTTGGTGCGTGGCACCTACTCGCGTTGCGGGCAGTTAGCTTAGTATCTAAGCGAACTTCTCACCCGGTTCCGGGCCGTCGCACATGCCGCTTTCCCCAGCGCGATCACACGAGTTGACCGACGAGATCGTCGGGCAGTTGCTCCGCCGGCAGAGCACCGCGGCCGTCCTGTTCCACCACGCCGTCGCCGAACGCCTCGGACTCGGGCCGACGGATCACAAGTGCCTGGACGTGCTCCGCGAACGTGGGCCGATGATCGGCCGCGACCTCGCGGCGATCACCGGCCTAACGAGCGGTGCCATCACCGGCGTCGTCGCGCGACTCGAGCGGGCCGGGTATGTCCGCCGGGACGTCGACCCCGCGGACCAGCGCAAGCAGATCCTCACCGCGGTACGCGAGCGGGCGCGCGAACTCCACGCCGTCCTCGGACCGATCCGCGACGACGCGGCCGCGCTCCTGGACGGGTTCGACACGCACCAACTCGACGCCATCGCCGCGTTCCTGACCCGCAGCACCGCGTTTCTCCATCGGCACACGGTCCTGCTCCGGGGGCACGCGACCCTCACGGCGCCGCAGACCGCTGCTGCCGCCCAGATCGGGCCAAGGCGCCGCCCCGCACGACGCACGACTCGAGGACACGCCCGTGGCGGATGACCGTCTCCCCGATGCGGGCGACGCGGCCGCCGAGGATGATGCCCGCGCGCCCACCACGTCGCCGTCCGGCACGCCGCGCTGGGTCCTCCGGTTCTGGCTCGCCGCGCTCGTCCTCGTGCTGCTCGTCGGCCTGCACGTCGCGACCGGCGGCATGCACCGGCACGGCGGCCCGTGATGATGTCCCCGGCCCTCCGCAAGTTCGCGCTCACCGTCCACATCACGACGTCGGTCGGGTGGCTCGGCGCGGTCGCCGCGTTCCTCGCGCTCGCCGTGGTCGGTCTGACCAGCGCGGACGCGCAGTTGGTGCGGGCCGCCTACCTCGCGATAGCGGTGACCACGTGGACGGTGATCGTCCCGCTGAGCCTCGCGGCGCTCGGGACGGGGCTCGTCGAGTCGCTCGGCACCTCGTGGGGGCTGCTCCGGCACCATTGGGTCGTAGCGAAGCTCGTGCTGACCGTCGTCGCGACGGCGGTCCTCCTCGTCAAGACCGCGCCCATCCGCGCAGTCGCGCGCGCGGCGGCTCGGGCGACGTTGTCCCCGACCGACCTGCGCGGCCTCCGCACCGAACTCGTAGTGCACGCCGGCGGCGGACTTGCCGTGCTCCTCGTGATCGCGACCCTGTCGGTGTACAAGCCCAAAGGGCTGACGCGCGTCGGACGCGCCGCGGCGGCGCGTGCCAACCGTTAGGCAGTTGCGCACCGCTGCGTTTATCGCGCCGCCTCCTGTGCCGTGGCGTGCAGCTCCACCGGGGGCGGGGTGGCAACGAGCACCGCGGTCGCCGCGAGCACCAGCAGTCCGACGAGCAGTTCGAGCGTCGCCGAGCGCCGGAGCCGCGTCGCGCCCGTGGCCCCGCTGGCCGCGCCCGTCGGCGTCCCGAGCGTCGGCCCGACGCGCCGCCAGTTGTACGCGCCCGCGGCAGCCACGACCGCGAGCAGCGCGAGCTTGACGAGGAGCGTGCGGCCGTACGCGGTCTGCCACAGCGCCGGTACGCTCCCGACGTGCGCCCACGTGGCGAACGCCCCCGTCACGGCGACGACCCCGGCGAACACGAGCGCGGTGGGCGAGAACGCGTGTACGAGGTCCGCCAGCACCGCGTCGCGGTCGGTGGGGTCGAAGCGCCGGGCGGCAGGCACGCCCACCGCGACCACCACCGCGAGGCTGCCCAGCCAGCCGCCGGCGCCGACGATGTGTGCGGCGTCCGCGACGACGACGAGGGCCGTCCAGTGTGGGGCCGACGCCGCGTGGCCCGAGAGTGCGGGCGCGACGGCGAGCGCGGCGGCGCCGAGCGTCGCGAGTCCCCAGCCGCCCGCGCGCGGCTGACGCGCGAGCGCGAAGCCGAGGGCGACCACAACGGCCCCGACCACCTGCAGCAGCCACCCCGTCCCCCACACGGTGTGCAGGAGGAGCGCCCCGATGGATGCGCCCTGGACGGCGGACGCCTGTGCCAGGAGGCGCAGCACGGCGGCGAGCGCGACGGCAAGCGTCGCTCCGAGCCCGACCTGGGCGGCGCCGGTGCGCAAGGCAGGCAACAGCATGGCGTCGACCGGACGCGCGTCCGCCGACCGCGCCAGGCCCAGGAACCGGAGGACGGCGTAGCGAAAAGCGACGGCGCCGAGCACGAGAACGACGCCCACATACTGCAGCCAGCGAATGGCCGCGTACCACGGCGACTCCACGCCGAACGCAGTCGCGGGCGAGTTCCCCGGCACCGCGCCCGCTGACGCGCCTTCCGATGTGCCGCGTGGACGTGCGGCGGGTCCCGGTGCCGGCCGTCCCGCGGCGTCGCCGCGTGGCGCCACACCACCCGATGCTCCCGGCAGGGTGTCGGCCGCTACGGTGAACGCGAACTGGCCGTGCGACGGATGCCCGTCGGAAGCGACGACCTGCCAGGTCACCGTGTAGGTGCCCGCGCCGAGCGGGCCGCGGACCGCGGCGACGACGACCGTCGACGTGCCAGGGGCGTCCGCGAGGGTGCCTAACGGGACCGCCATGCCGTCGGGGCCGACGAGCCGCACCAACGAGACGGCGAGTTCGGGCGCTTCGGAGAACGTGAGCCGGATTTCGGTCGGGGCCGCCGTGAGCCGGGCGCCGGCGCTGGGTGCGGAGCGCACGAGGTGCGCGTGCGCCAGCGCGAGCCTGGGGACGAGCGCAACGAGGAGGACGGTGATGAGCGACGCGACGAACCGTCGCTCGCGGGCCGTCGCCCAAGCGGCGGGGATCCGCCCCGTCACGCCGTCGATCATGCGGTCGGTCCCGGGGCGTTCATGCCGGGCATGCCACCATGGCCGGCCTTCGGCGACATTCCGGGCATCGAATCACGAGCGGCTGGCCGGACCGTCGGCCTCGACGCCGGAGCCGCCGTGGTGGACGCCGCGGGTGCTGCGGCTGCCGCGGGCGGGACAGCGCGCGACGCCGAGTCCGGCCGCGTGGTCGCCGCGGGCATCGGCATGCCACGCATCTGGTCATCGGTCATCATGCCGTGCATGCCGGTCGTGTCTGCGGGACGGGATATACGCCCCACCTCGGGACCGGGGGCGGGCATGGTCGTGGTCATCCGCATCGCGCCCATGTGCATCGCGCCCGTGCCCATCGCCATGCGCGACGGACGCAGTCGGAGGTAGACCGCGAACCCGCGCGGCGTGCGCGACCCGTAGGTCGACTCGAGCGACGCTGGGACACGGTTGAGCGTGCCCTCGACGCCGAGCCCGAGCGACGCGCCCCGGAGGACGCCGATGCCGCGCACGACCTCGCGCACGTAGCCGAGGCTCAGCGATCCGACCGAGAACTGCTGTGAGGGGTCGAACGTGCCGGCGCTCGGCACGCTCGCGGTTCCGGCGAGCGTGACCGCGACCGGGAGCGCGAGATCCTCGGCCGACTTGCGCGACTGCTCGACGCGCGCGAACACACTGTTCGTCGCGTCCCACGCGAGCAGCGCCTCGACGCCGCCGCTCGGCGACGTCGGCGCGTCGGCGTACGTGTTGACCCCATAGAGCGCCGAGGCCGAGAACGCGCCCTCCGCACCGAATGGGTGGCCGTAGAGCGCCGACAGCGTGGTGCGATGGACCGACTCCTCGGGGTGGAGCGCCTCGGGGCTTTTCAGGTACCCGTACGCGGCCGAGAGGCTGACGAACGGGCTCGGGTTGACGCTCAGGCGCCCCGCGTAGGAGTCGAGGCTCCGCCCCTTGTAGTCGAAGTTCGTCCGGATCTGATCGGGCTCGCGGCCGTTGAAGATCGAGCCCTCGAGCTTGACCGTGCGCGTAAAGAGCCCTGCCGTCAGCACGCCGAAGCTGATGTGCGTCGCGTCCTCCCAGTGGTGGCCTAACGTGGCGAACGGGTCGGCCGACGCGGACGGCCGGTGCGGGAAGGCGACTGGTCCTAACGCGGGCTCGCCGACGGGCGCGGCGTAGAGCTGCAGCCCCAAGTTCCTCGCCACCTGCTTCTCGTAGAGCGCGCCCAGCTCCATGAACAGGTCGTGCGGGTGCTGGCGGTCGTGCAGCGGCTGCCCCTGGTACGCCTCGCCTGTCTGCAGGAGGAGCGGGTAGCCCCGGCTGCCGACGGTGAACGGCTCGAGGCTCATCATCCCGCGCACTTGCAGCCGACCACCCGTGCTCGCGCCGTCCGGCGTCGGCGCGCCGAGATTGTGCGCGGCCATGAGCATGCCCCAGTTCACGGAGCCGACCTGATTGGCGCCGCGCGGGCCGCCCTGGTGGTCGTACTGGCCGAAGGCGACGCCGTGGAACATCAGCCCCCAGGACCCCGCCTCGAACATGCGCGCGTACATCGGGGTCGAGTCGGGCACCCACGCCGTGCCCGACCCGGTACGCGTCATCGGCAGACCGAGCGGGCCGCTCATCATCGCCTGCATCCCCGGCCCCATCGCGTGCGCGGTGGCCGGTGCTCCCACGGGCGTCATGCCAGGCATCGCCCCCATGCGGCCACGGGGCGTGCCGACGTGGTCGTGCGCCCCCATCATGCCGGCGCTGTCTCGAGTCGCGCTCGGCGCGCGTTCGCGCGGCGCGGCGTGCCCCGTATGGGGCGCGGCGCGGTGCGACGTGTCGGGCGCCGACGTCGGCGGCGGTGCGGTCTGCGCCGCGAGCGGTCGCGCACGGACTGCCACCAGCAGCGGGAGCCAAAGAAGGGCGAACACGGAACGCGCGCGTGTGGTCCGCGGCGACGCAATCAACACAGAGGGCGACATGAAACGGCGAGCACGAGTTTACGGTTCGTAAAATTGCGGGGTGCGATTGCGGTGTGACCGACGGCGTCTGCGGTTAGGCCACCCGTGTCCCAACACCGTGCGCCACGGACGTCGTGGTCACGGTTACGCGGTACCCGGTCGCACGCTGCATGGTCGCACGATGCGGGCAGTCCGACCCGCCGGTCGTGATCCAGCCGCCGTGACGTCCCCAGCGGCAGAACAGGTGGGTCAACGCGCTCGCGTGCTGGTGAAAGCAGTGGAGCGCGGCCGCGTTAGCGCTGGCGCCGTCCTGGGCCGACATAGCCATCGTGTCGCGCGGGAGCGCGTGCACGTCGACGACGCCCGCCGCCCACACCACGCTCAGCGCGAGCGCGGCGCCCGCGAGGGAGCGGCGGCTCACGCGCGCCGCGGGCATCGTGTCCTCGCCCGCCAACCGCCGCACGCGGCGATCGAGCAGGTCGGCGCGGACGAAGCCGACCGCGTACCCCGGGTACGCCGCAGCGAGTCCGTCGCCGTGCCCGCCGGTGCGCCACGCCGCGAGGGCGACGAGCGCGCCAGCGAGCGTGAGCGGGTCCGTCGCGGCCGCCGCCGCGTCGTCCGCGCGCACCTCGGCCTCATCGGCCGCACCATCTGCGAGCGCGCGCAGCGCGGGCAACCAGAAAAGCGTCTGGGCCACGGCCCGGAGCGCCGAGAACCGCAGCGGATCGCGACGCCGGAGGTGCGCACCCTCGTGGGCCAGCACCGCGGTCAGCGCGTCGGGCGCGAGGCGCTGCGGCCCATCCGCGAGCGCGCGGGCCACGTAGATCCGCGGCGCGAACCAGCCGGCCGTGAACGCCGGCGTCGGCAGCCCGTCCACGACGCGGAGACGGTGCGCGGGCACGCCCGCGCCGCGCGCGGCCGTCCAGAACGCGTCGCCCGGCGTGGGGCGCACGCCGCCCAGCGGCTC
>DASWUT010000293.1:0-6284 GCA_036401455.1 Gemmatirosa sp.
CCTCGTAGCGCGCGCCGAGCCGCCAGCGCCGCGGCAGACGGCTGTACGCGCCGCCGACGACGTCGCGCGCGCGCGAGGGCAGTCGGTCGTAGAGCGACAGGAGCGGGTAGAGGCGGTCTTCGAGGCTCACGGCGCCACCGCCTCGCGCCGCCGCTCGATCGCCCCGGCCCAGCCGAAGTGCGGCCGGAACTCGAACGTCTCGGCCATGTCCTCGAGCGCGCCGTCCCACGCCTCGCGGTTCGACACCACCTCGATCGCGTCGGCGCCGAACGGGACGAAATTCGACTCGCGCATCTCGAAGCACCCCTCGAGCATCCGGATGCGCCGCCAGTCGAACCCCATCACCGTGGCCGCGGCGCAGTCCACCGCCGCGGGGTTCGTTCCGGCGAGGATGACCCCGCACGGCTTCGGGTCCGGCGCCATCGGCCCCTGCCCCTCGCCGCCGACGATGCCGTCGACGACCGCGAGGTAGCGCCGCGGCTCGTGCCGCCGTTCGCCGCGCCCGTCGAAGAAGAAGAGGCACTTGTTCAGGTCGAGCACCATGCGCCAGCACGTGTCGTTGCCGTACCAGTTCCCCGACCGCACCACGCGATGCGTGTCGCCGAAGTAGAGGCGGCCCGCCTTCTTCAGCGGCACGAAAAGCCGCGAGAGCGTCGGCCGGTGCTTGAGCCAGCGCTTCGCCGCGCCCAGCCACGACTGCTCGAGCCGCCGCTTCATCGTCGCGCTCGGGAACTGATCACCGCCGCGGTCGGGCGTTCCCTCGGTGTGGTGCGGCAGCCAGTTCTTGTTCGCGTTGATGCCGACGAGGTTCTTCAGCGCGCACGTGAGGCCGACCTTCTTGTGCGTCTTCAACTTCGGCATGTTGATCAGCACGTCGGCGTCCATCGGCGTGCGGCAGAGCAGATACTCGTGGCGGACGCCCGCGTGACGAAGGTTCGTCTCCGCCATGTCGTACGAGGCGCCGTAGAGCTTCCCCTCGCCGCCGTAGCCGACGAACTCACTCGCCTCGTCGAGCCGGACGTGCGTGCTCCCGAGCGGATCGCCCTCGAGGCGCGTCTTCGCGACCGTCACGCCGTCGACCGCGTGCCATTCCTCGGGCCGCAGGTCGAGCAGCCCGACGGCGAGGGACGGGAAGTCGCGGCGCGCGCGCTCCACCATGTCGTCGAGCGCGCAGTAGCGGCGCATGGTCGCGAACGACGAGTCGGTCTGCGGCGCGTCGCAGATGGTGATGCTCCCGCGGCCGTCCAGCTGCTCGGCCGCCCAGCGCACGACGGCTTCGATCACGACCGGGTGCGTGACGACGTGCTCCCACCGGTCCGGCCCCGGGTACCGCTCGTCGTGCTCCTTGACCCAGTTCGGTTTGAGCACCACGCGGTCGCCCGGGCGGACGAAGCCGGGCGGGAGGTCGAGCCCGTCGATCGCATCGCGGACCAGCTGCGTGATCGCGCCGGGATCGTCGTAGCTGGTCGGGCCGGCGAACGCGGCCACGCGGGTCGGGACGCCGAGCGCGTCGGGCATCGGGGTCAGCTCCATGCGGCCACCGCCGCCGCGGCCGGCACCGACGCGTCGCCGCCCCAGCCGGCCCGGGCGCGTTCGCCGGGTGCGGCCAGCGCGTAACGCTGCTGCCGCTGCGTCTCGAGTGCGGCGATGCCGAAGCCCATGAGGCTCCAGAACCAGATGCCGCCCTGTGGTCCTTCGAGGAACACGTCGAACGCCGCGTTGGCCATGAACGCCAACCAGAACGCGAGGATCCAGACGTTGACGCGAGCCCAGGCCTCCCTGCCCTCGCGCCGGGCGCGCACGCAGGCGACGAGCAGCGAGCCGCCGAAGGTGAGCTGCAGCAGCGACCAGAGCGCGAGGCCGGGGACGCCCGCGTGCGCGAGCACCATCATCTGCACGTTGTGCGGGTGCCGGTTCGGGATGCCGCGTTCGGTACCCTGATACCCGTCGTCGTCCGCGAGGTTGACGCCGAACCCCTTGCCGGTCCAGAAGTACGGCCCGTGGACGGTGTAGCCGATGATGTCGCTCCACCAGTTGAGGCGCCACGTGCGCGTCTCGTCGAGATTGCTCTCCTGGGTGCGGACGCCGAAGATGCTGCGGATGTTCGCCGCGATCTGTCGCGACGATACGGTGCGCTCCTGGCCCGCGTTGAGCGTCACGTCGCTGCCGACGAAGACGACCGCGAACAGCACGGAGACGAGCGCGGGCTTCCACCACCGCACGCGCCGGCGCAGCACGAGCACCGTCGCGACCGCGACGAACACCGACATCAACCCGCCCCGCGAGGCCGCGCCGGAGATGGCCAGGCCGCCGAACCACGCGCCCCACCACGCCCACTCGAGCCACGCCGGACGCCGAAGCTGCGCCTGGATCGGTTCCGCCAGCCCGACGAGCACGAAGGCCGCCACGCCCGCGAGCTGGACCGCGCTGTCGCCCGCCTTGACGAAGAGCACCGGGATGTCGCTCTGCCCCGGCACGTGCGGGATCGAGCTCTCCGCGAGGCGGAAGATCGCGCCGGCGATCGGGGACCAGAACGCGGACCACCAGAACCACCGCGCGTACGCGGAGAGCGCGGGCGCGAGCGCGCGGTACCGCAGCACGAATCCCGCGACGAGGATCGCGAAGAGGCCGTACCCCCAGATCGTCGCGTCGCGGAGCGCATCGATCCCGTACGTGCCCAGGTACGGCACGGTCCGCGCCGCGCCCCACAGGGCGAACGCGACGATGAGCCAGACGACCGGCGAGCGGAACGCCGGCCACACGCCGCCGCCGAAGATCGCCGCGAGCACGCCGAGCGTGAGCACGATCTCGCCGATGAAGACCGGCGGTACACCGACGTAGGCGAAGCCCTTCCCCATGAACGTGTAGCCGCACAGGCACACGCCGAGCGCGCCGAGGAAGACGAGCGGCAGCCGGTCGCCGAAGTGGAACGCGAGGGTGACCACCGTCAGCGCGAACGCGACCAGGAGGCTCGGGAGCGGCATCACGGCGGCGCCGGCCCCGACGAGCGCCGCCAGGAGGAGCCCCGCGCCGGCGACCGACGACCGACCCGTCAGCTGGATCGCTCTCATCGCGGGTCACTCCGCATGACGCAGGTTCGCGAAGCTCACGACGTAGTTGCGGAACTCGCGCGTGGTCTCGGGCCACAGGAGGGCGAGCGTCGGTCCGATCAGGCAGTACCATCCGAGCTGTCGCCAGAACAGGAGCCCGACGAACGCCGCCCACCAGAGTCCGGCGAGCCGGTAGTCCGGAGAGCCCGTCAGGCGCTTCACCTGCACGTGCAGCCAGATGTAGCCGAGGTGCGCCACGACCGCGGCCCACCCGTAGCCGATGGCACCCAGGCGCGGAACGAGGACGGCGGTCGCGCTCGCGAACAGGGCGAGGTGCAGCAGGTGGAACTCCGCCACGCTGCGCGTGAGCTTCACGACGTTGAGCATCGAGGTCTCGAGCTGGAACATCGAGTACGTCAGGTAGTCCAGCGCGATGAAGGGGTAGATCGCCGTGACGAGCGCCCACTGCTGCCCGAACAGACGCGGGATCACCCACGGCGCGGCGAAGCCGAAGCCGGTGAGCACGACGCCGAGCGAGAGTACTTGGAGCCGCATCCCGTCGTTGAGCGCGCGCAGCATGCGCACGGAGTCGGACTGCAGCCGCCCGAACACCGCGATCGAAATGCGCCAGCCGATCCCCTTGAGGAAGCTCAGCGCGTCGACCAGGCGCACGGTGAGCGCGACGAACGCCACCGCCGTCGGGCCCGCGAGGCGGCCGACGATCACCGGGTTGATGAGTTCCCGCATCTGCCAGATCCAGTTCGCACCGGAGTACCGGACGCCGTACGAGAGCATCTCGCGGATGAGCGGCGGGTCCCAGCAGAAATGCGGGCGGTACCGCGCGCCGCGGAACAGCATGGCGGCGAGCAGCAGCTGCTGCGCCCAGTACCCGGCGACGGGCGCCCACATGCCGAAGCCGGCGCGCGCGAGGGGCAGCGCCACGGCGTAGAACATGACGTAGCCCGCGAGCTCGGCCGGCGCCACCGCCGTGTAGTCGAGCGCGCGCTCCAGCCGCCCCATCGCGACGAGCCCGAGCAGTTGCACCGGCAGCACGAGCACCAGGGCTCGGCCGACCGGCACGAACGCCTGGATGCCGATCCATCCCTCGACGAGGGAAAGCCCCGTGTAGACCGCGAACGCGACCGCGATCCCGACGGCGGCGAGCAGTGAGAACGCCTGGTCGAACTCCTTGTCACCGACCTCTCCGGCGTCCCGGATGAGGAACACGATCAGCCCGAGCTGCGCGACCTGATAGAGATACGTCTGGACGCCGAGCGCGCCGACGTAGCGCCCGTACGCGTCCGGCCCGATCGCCTTGGTGAGCAGGGTGACGCCGGCGAGGTGGATGACCAGGCTGAGCGAATGCCGGGCGGCGAGGAACGCGCCACCCCGGAGCGCGGCGCGCCGGAGCATCACGCGCGGTCCCCTCCACTCAGGCGAACGCGCTGTCCACCGGTCGCGCGCGTCGGCATCGCGTTCGCGACCGCGTCCGTCCGTACCCGCGCCGCGAACGCGTAGATCTCGCGCAGCCGCTCGTAGTGGCGGTCCGCGCTGTAGCGCGCGTCGAACTCCTGCCGCGCGGAGCGCCCCATGGTCGCCATGGCCGCGGGGTTCGCGATCGCCCACTCCACCCGGTCCGCGAGGTCGGCCGGGTCTCCGGCGCGGAAGTGCAGTCCCGTCTCGTGGTCGCGGACCATCTCCGCGAGGGAACCGAGTCGGCTCGCGAGCACGGGAAGCCCGGTCGCGAACGCTTCGACGATCGTCATCGGACAGTTCTCGTAGCACTCCGACGGCAGCAGCAGGAAGCTCGCGTCCTTCATGAGCTCCAGCACGCGCGCGCTCGGCTGCTGCCCCAGCCACTCGACGCCGGGGACCGGCGGACCCGTCGACGCGTCGAACGGGCCGCTGCCGACGACCTTGAGCGTGTACGGCGACCGGAGACGGGCCCACGCGTCGAGCAGCACGCGCACGCCCTTCTCGCGCGCGAGTCGGCCGACGAAGAGCGCGTAGCCGCCGCGGTGCGCCCCGACTCCTGGGTCGTCCGCGAGGAAGTTCGGCTTCACCACGATGCGGTCGGCCGGGAGCCCACCGTCGGCGAACTTCTGCCGCGCGAAGGCCGAGAGCGCGATGTAAACGTCGACGGCGTTCGCCCACGTCCCGCGGGCGCGGTGGAACGCGACCATCGCGGCGACAGCCGCCGTCACGGGGCGGCTGTTACGGTAGCAGGCGTGGAGCACGCCGGGCCACGCAAGCGACTTGCCGAGGCAGTCCTCACACGACCGGCCGTCGCGGAAGAGCAGCCCACTCGGGCAGACCAGGCGGAAGTTGTGGAGCGTCTGGACGACGGGCACGCCCTCGCGCTGCGCCGCGTAATACGCCGCGGGGGAGACGAGCGGGAAGGTGTTGTGGAAGTGCGCGGCGACCGGTGCGTGCCGCCGGAAGAGCTCGCGCAGTTCGTGGTAGACCGCGCCGTTCCAGAACGTGGTGCGCGCGAGTTGCACGTCACTCATCCCGTCGATGGCGCTGTTGTCGAGCGAGTAGCTGATCGTCTCGTGCCCGCGCGCCCGGAGCAGCGCGACCTCGGCGCGGACTACCTGGTCCTCGCCGCCGGTCTGCTGATAGTGGTTGTGCACGACGACCACGGTCCGTCCGCTCCCCGCGGCTCCCCGCCGCTCGTCGGCGTGCGGCGCGTGGCCGTCGGGCGGTCGCGCACGCGCGGACGTCGGGCCGCTCTCACGCAACGAACGCACGCTCGTACGCGGCCAGCAAGTTCGGCGCGGAGTACTCCCAGGCCAGCGCTTCACGCACGCGCCGCTCCCCGTAGCACGCCATCGCGCGCCGCGCCGCGTCGTCGTCGAGCAGCGTGTCGATGAGCCGCGCGAGCTCGCGCTCGTCGTCCGCCGGCGCGTAGACGGCCGCGTCGGCGGCGCTCACGCGGTTCTCCCGAAGGTCGAACGCCACGATCGGCAGCCCGAAGAACATGTACTCCATGATCTTGTTCATCGTGCTCTTGTCCGACCACGGGGTCCACGGGTCCGGGTCCACCGCAACGTCGGCCGACGAGAGGACGCGGCAGAGCACCTCGTCGCTCACGCGCCCGGTGAAGGTGCAGAGCGAGGCGACCCCCTGCTCCGCCGCGTAGTCGCGCATCGCCTCCTGGTGCGGCCCGCCGCCGACCAGCACGCAGTGGAAGTCGTCGCGGCCGGCGTCGTCGCGCAGCGACCGCACGGCCCG
>DASWUT010000294.1:0-9554 GCA_036401455.1 Gemmatirosa sp.
CGACGCGATGGCGGCGCGCTTCCGGGCGGCCGGGTTTCCCGCGGCGGACGTCCGCATCCTCACCCCGCCAGGCAAGCCGACGAAGGCGAACCTCATCGTCCGCTACCGCGGCCGGGCCGGCGGTGGAGGCGCTGCGGCCAAGCCGATCCTCCTCCTTGCGCACCTCGACGTCGTCGCAGCGAACCGCGCCGACTGGCCGCGTGACCCGTTCACGCTGCATGAGGAGGGCGGCTACTTCCTCGGCCGCGGCACCGCGGACGACAAGGCGATGGCCGCGATCTTCGTCGCCAACCTGCTGCGCTACCGGCGCGAGGGGTGGACGCCCGCGCGCGACCTGATCCTCGCCCTCACCGCCGACGAGGAAGGCGGTGACGCGAACGGCGTGGAGTGGCTCACGCGCACGCACCGCGAACTCCTCGACGCGGCCTACGCGCTCAACGAGGGCGGCGGCGGCACGCTGAGCGAGGCGGGCGGGATCGCGAACGCGCGGCCACTCCTGCACACGGTGCAGGCGGCGGAGAAGGTCCCGGTCAATTACACGCTCACCGCGACCAACCCCGGCGGTCACTCGAGCGTTCCGCGCCCCGATAACGCGATCTACGAACTGGCCGACGCGTTAGGCCGCCTCGCGCGCGCCGACTTCCCGGTCGCGCTCAATCCGGTGACGCGCGAGTTCTTCGCGCGGTCGGCCGCGGTCGAGCCGCGCCCGGAGATGACCGACGCGATGCGCGCGCTCACGGCCGACGGCGCCGACTCGGCGGCGATCGCGGCCGCCGCGGCCACGCTCTCGCGCGATCCGCGCTACCACTCGATCCTCCGCACGACCTGCGTCGCGACGCGGCTCGCCGGCGGGCACGCCTACAACGCGCTGCCGCAGTCGGCCACCGCCAACGTGAACTGCCGCATCGTCCCCACGTCGAGCGCGGAGGAGGTGCGCGCCGCGCTCACGCGCATGGTCGCCGACAGCGGAGTACGCGTGACGTACACCATCCCGCCGACCGAACGCTTCGGCGCGCCGCCGAGCGCGATCGACCCGGCGCTGCTCGCGGCGGTCACCGACCTGACGCGGCGCACCTGGGGCGACATCCCGGTGATCCCGACGATGAGCACGGGCGCCACCGACGGCCGCTTTCTGCGCGCGGTCGGCGTCCCGACCTACGGCGTGAGCGGCCTGTTTGGCGCACCCGGCGAAAACAACGCCCACGGCCGCGACGAGAAGCTGCGCGTGAAGAGCTTCTACGAGGGGCTCGATTTCCTCTACGCTCTCGTGCAGCGTCTCGCCGGCGCGCCCGCGCTCTGAGGGAGAGTCAGGCGGCCAGCGCAAGAACGCGTCAGCGGTTCGAGAAGACGTAGCCCTCCAGATGCTGAATGGTCGCCTTCGCGTCGTCGACCTCGAAGGCCAGCACGTCGCCGCTCGTCACGACCCCACACAGCTCTCCGCGCTCCATCACTGGCAGGTGCCGGATACGCCGCCCGGTGAACAGCTGACGGCACTCGTCCACCGTCGTCTCGGGCGTCACCGTGAGCACGGGGGCGGTCATCACATCCGCGACGGCCGTCGCCTGCGGGTCGCGCCCGTCGTTCACCACGCGGCGCAGCACGTCGCGCTCCGTGAAGATCCCGGCCATGGCGCCGGTCGCGTCACGCACCATCAGGCCACCGATCCCGCGGGCCGTCATCAGCCGCGCCGCATCGAGCACCGTCGCCGACGCGTCGATCATCACCACGCGCTCCGCCGCGGCGGCCGCAGCAGTCGTGCTCTCAGCGTTCGGCTTCTTGCGGTTGAGCAGATCGCGGACGGTCGACATGAAACGCTCCGGGCAGAAGGTGGGCGGTCGCGCCGTGTGCGGGCACCCCGTGGCGCCGTGTGGCGGGGGTCGAACCTGAAGGTGGGGACAGCGATGCGCCAGGGGTCTACTGGGGTACACAGGTATGCAGTCGTTACTCTTGTGTTGCTCTGCTCCCCGCGCTATTCCGAGTATCTCGCCGGAAGGGGAGCGGTCCGTGGTACCTGCGCGGTGCCACACCTGCCCCCACGCGCCGGCAAGCGGTGTTCGCACCGCGTCCCTGGTCCCGCCGACAACTCCGTGAGTCCATCCATCGTCCGCCCGCTCCGCCTCGCGCTCGTCTGCGACTGGTACCCACCCCGGGTCGGCGGCATCGAGACGCACGTGCGTGCCCTCGCCGAGCAGCTCATCGCGGCGGGGCACGACGTCGATGTGATCACGACCGCGGCGGGCTGTCGCGGCGAGGGCGCCCCGGCGGCCGGTCCCGCGCGCGGCGAGCGACGCGGCAAACCGCGGCCGGTCGCGCTCGCCCACGGCGCCAACGGCGTGCGCGTGCGGCGACTCCGGGTCGCCTGCATCCCCCACTTCGCGATCGCCGCCTCGCCCCGCCTGGGCGCGGTAATGGCCGACGTGCTGGCCGAGGGCGAGTACGACCTGGTGCACTCCCACGCGAGCGTGCTCTCACCGCTCGCCTTTGCCGGCATGGCCGCGGCCGACACGCTCGGCCTCCCCGCGGTCCTGACCCAACACTCGGTGCTCGGCCGCGCGGTGCCGCTCTGCGCCGCCGCCGATCGCCTGCTCGGCTGGACACGCTGGCGCGTGCTGCACACCGCGGTGAGTCCGTTCGTCGCCGCAGAGGTGCGCGAGGCGGCCGCGCGCGCCGGCACCGCGATCGAGACGCAGGTGCTGCCCAACGGCATTCACCCGCGCGCCTGGGCCGTGGCGCGCCGTGCGCCCGGCGCGTCCGGCGAGCTGCGCCTCGCCTCGGTGATGCGCCTCGCCAGCCGCAAGCGGCCTCGCGCGCTCGTCGAGATTGCCGCGACGCTCCGCCAGCAGCTTCCCGACGACATCCGCTTTCGCCTGCGCATCGCCGGTGACGGCCCCGAGCGCGCCGCCGTCGAGCGCGACATCCGCCGCCTCGACCTCGGCGACACGGTCGAGCTGCTCGGCTGGCAGCCGCGCGAAGCCATTCGCGCGCTCTACGCCGAGAGCGACGCGTTCGTGCTGCCGTCGATCCTCGAGTCGTTCGGCATCGCCGCGCTCGAGGCGCGCTGCGCCGGGCTCCCCGTCGTCGCGCTCCGTCACGCCGGCCCGGCCGCATTCATCCGCGATGGCGTCGAAGGGCTGCTCGCCGACGACGACGCCGGCATGGCGACGCAGCTCCTCCGCCTCGCCACCGACGACCGCCTGCGCGCGAGCATCGCGCGCCACAACCGGACCACGCGCCCGGCCGAAACGTGGGACGCCGTGCTCGCGCGACACGAGACCGTCTACGCCGAGGCACGGCGGCTCACGCACGGGCTCTCGCTGCACACGGCAGCCGCGGCGGCCCTTCCCGAGCGCGCGCGGCGCTTCGGGCGCGTCGGTCGGTCGGGGCGTGTCCCCCATTCGGCGGTCGGCCCCGGACGGTAATCTGCCACGCCGTTCTGGCGGCACAGCCCGAGACGGCGGAGCGCAGCGTTCCTGTAGCATTGCTGCCCCCCGTCCACGGTCCGCTTTCTGCCCTCAACGTTCGGCCCGCCGACCTCCCATCGGCGGGCCGAACGCCGTGAGGAGTGCCCGAGAGCCGCCATGCGCCTGACCGACGACAACGACAACTCGTACATCGAAGACCGTCGCGCCGAGACCGAGGGCGGCGGCGGTGGCGGTGGGTTTGGCGGAGGCGGCTTCCCGATTCCGATCGGCCGCATGGGGCTCGGCGGCACGGTGCTCCTCCTCGTGCTGAGCCTCGTCTTCGGGCGCAACTTCGTCGGCGGCGGCGGGCCGGCGGTCGACGACAGCGGGCCCCCGCGCAGCGCCCCCGTCGCGCCGGGCGCGTATGGCGCCGGCGGTCCCGGGCAGGGCGCGTACGCACCGGGCGGCGTCGGCGCTCCCGTGCGCGAGACCGCGGAGGAGCACCCCGACCTCTCGCGCGCCCGCGCCGTGTTCAACAGCACGCAGCACACGTGGGACACGCTGCTGCCCCGGCAGAGCGGCGCGCAGTACCGCCCCGCGCGCCTCGTCCTCTTCCGTGACGCCATCCAGACCGGCTGCGGGAACGCGCCGGCCGCGGTGGGGCCGTTCTACTGCCCGGCGGACGAGAAGGTCTATCTCGACCTGTCGTTCTTCGACGAGCTCGCGAAGCGCTTCGGCGCGCCCGGCGACTTCGCGCAGGCCTACGTCGTCGCCCACGAGATGGGGCACCACCTGCAGAAGATCCTCGGCACCGAGGCCCGCGTGCGGCAGGCGGTCGCGCAGCGCCCGCAGTTGCAGAACGCGCTCTCCGTGCGCGTCGAACTCCAGGCCGACTGCTACGCGGGCGTCTGGGGGTCGGTCGTGCGCAACGAGCAACTCCTCGATCCGGGCGACACGCAGGAAGCGCTGAACGCGGCGAGCGCGGTCGGCGACGATCGCCTGCAGCGCCAGGAGACCGGACAGGTGCGCCCCGACACGTTCACCCACGGCACCTCGGCCCAGCGCGCGAGCTGGTTCCAGCGCGGCTTCCAGAGCGGCGACATCCGCAGCTGCGACACGTTCGCCGGCGGGATCTGAGCCCCGCCGGCAGTCCGCCGTACGCCTGCGACGATCAGCCCTGGTACAGCGCGCCGAAGCGCTTCTTCAACTCGGCCACCTTCGGCGCGTCGTTGTAGACGATGTACGGCGCGTCCGGGTGGCGCGTCATGTAGTGCTGGTGGTACGCCTCGGCTTCGTTGAAACGCGTGAGCGGGGCGATCTGCGTGACGATCGGCTGCGCGAACGCGTGCGACGCCCGCAACCGCGCGACGAACGCCTGGACCGCAGCCTTCTGCGCCGGCGTGCGATAGAACACGGCGGACCGGTACTGCGTCCCCTCGTCCGGTCCCTGGCGGTTCAGCTCGGTCGGGTCGTGCGCGACGGTGAAGAACACCTGGAGCAACTGCTCGTACGAGACGCGCGACGGATCGTAGACCACGCGCACCGACTCGGCGTACCCCGTCGCGCCCGTGCTCACCTGGTCGTAGGACGGTGCCGCCAGCGTACCGCCCGCGTACCCGGCGGTCGCGGACTGCACGCCGCGCACGTGTTCGAACACGCCCTCGACGCCCCAGAAGCACCCACCCGCAAAGACTGCGGTGTCGAGTGCGGCCGCACGGGGAGCGACGGCCGTCGCCGGCGTGACCTGGGCCGGGCGTGCGGCCGCCAGGGCCGGCAGAAGCGCAAGGGCGCCGAGCGTGCGCGCGAGGCGTTGAGTCATGGCAGGGCGGGCGGAAGGAGGAGGACGTTCCGCCGCGTGCTACCCCGCGACCCCGTCGTCGCTCCGTCCGGTCGGCTGGCGCGTCAGGCCGCGGTCAGCAGGACACGCGGACCCGCCGGGCGCACGACGCCGCGACGACGACGCAGGCTGGCGTCGGCGGCGGCGAGGAGCGCACCCGACGTCGTGCCGTGATCCGGCGCGACACTCGCCGCCATTGCGACCGTCGCCGGCGACCCCGCGACGGTAGACCGCCGGAGCGCTGTCGCGACCACGTCCCGGAGCCGCGCGAGCGTGACCGCGCCCTCCTCCGCGTTCGTATCGGGGAGGATCACGACGAACTCGCGCTCCGCATACCGCCCCACGAAGTCGCCGCCGCGGGTGTTGCGGCTGATCGCCTCGCCGACGGCGGCCAGCGCCGCGTCGCCGATCGTGCTCGCGCCCTCGGCGTCGGCCGGGATGAGCGAGACGAGGAGCAGCGCCGTCGGTCGTCCGTCGTCCGCGCGCGCGGCGAGCACGCGCGCGCACTCGTCGAAGAACGCCTGGCGGCCTGGAAGCCCCGTGAGCTCGTCGAGCCCCGCCATGCGGCGTTGTGTGCGCACGTCATCGGACGCGAGGCGCGGGTCGCCGCGCACCACCTCGCCCGTGCCGGCCGCATCGAGTGCCGCACGCCACGCCGGCGCGACTGCCTCGAACCACGCCACGACCTGCGGATCGAACGCGGTCCCGGCGTCCTGGCGTAGGATGCCCAACGCGTCCTCGTGGGTCATCGCACGCTTGTAGCTCCGCACCGACGTCAGCGCGTCGTAGACGTCGGCCACCGCGAGCACCCGCGCCGAGAGCGGGATCGCCTCGCCCGCGAGCCCGTGCGGGTAGCCCTTCCCGTCCCATCGTTCGTGGTGCGAGAGAACGATCGGGCGAATGTCCCACGGAAACTCGATGTCGCCCAACAGGGCGACCCCCGCCTCCGCGTGCCCCCGCATCATCCCCCACTCGGCGTCGCTCAGCTTGCCAGGCTTGTTCAGTACCTCCGCGGGGACGTCGAGCTTGCCCACGTCGTGCAACAGCGCGCCGATGCGGTACCAGAACATCGTCTGCACATCGAACCCGTACGCCGCCCCCGCGTGCTCGGCGATGAGGCACGAGAGGTCCGCGACGCGCTGACAGTGGCCCTGCGTGTAGCAGTCCTTCGCTTCGATCGATTCGCCCCAGCGCCGCGCGACCTCGACGAACTCGCCCTCGAGACGCCCCATGCGACGCGTGACGTCGGCGAGGTCGCGTTGGGCGCGCAGCTCGCGGAAGAGTTGGTGCGAGCGGTTGAGCGCCCCGAGCGTGTCGCGGTTGCGCCCCTGGCGCCGGTACAGGTCGCCCTTCTCGCGCGCGATCTCGGCCAGCAGGAGCAGGTCGTGCCGCGCGCGCGCGATCCCCTCGGCAGCGGCGAATGCCGCGTCGGCCTCACCAAACGCCCCGAGCTCCCGCGCGACGATGCCGGACATCTTGAGCACCTCGCCGCGCGGGCCGCCGTGCTCGATGCTGTTACACACGTCCATCGCCGCGGCGCAGCCGGCGCGCGCCCGGCCGACGTCGCCGCGCCCCAGCCACACCTCGGCGAGGTTGTTGTGCAGGCACGCAAGCGTGTCCCGGTCGCCGCCGCGCGCGCTGATCTCGAGCGCCTCGGAGAACGCCGCCTCGGCGTCTTCCCACTGGCCCAGATCCGCGTACAGCATCCCGAGGTTGTTGAGCGTGCGGGCGATCTCCACCGGGCTGCCGAGCTGGCGCCAGCAGCGCAACGCGCGCCGGTAGTACGACCGCGCGCGTCGTACGTCGCCCCGCACGTTGGCGACGATGCCTAACGAGAGCGTCGTCGAAGCGAAAAGCCGCAGGTCCTGCGCGCCGCGGGCGCGGACGAGCGCCACCTCGTGCAGGCGCTCCGCCTGATCCAGTTCGCCGCGAAGGAAGTGGACGTTGGCGCTGTAGTGCAGCGCGTGTGCGGCCGCACCCTCGTCTCCCCACCCGTCTGCGGTCGCGAGCGCGAAGACGAGGATGTCGAGGGCGGCATCCGTGTCGCCGGCGAGGAGGACGGCGCGCGCTTCGAGGCGCGCGAGCGCGCCCGCACTCGATCCCGGTGCCGACGAACCCGACAGCTGCGTGTACCCGTCGCGGCACAACGCGCGCGCGTCCGCCGTGGCCCCACGCAGCAGCGCTTCGGCCACGAGTTTCAGTGTGCGGTCGACCGCCGCGTCAGCGCAGGACACGTGAGGGTGGGGAAACCGGGTGCGACATCCAGGCTCTGACGCCGGACCGCCGTCCACGTCACCCGCACGGTCCGACGTCGAACGTGGGGGACGGCGATCGAGGCCGTCCCCCACGTCCACACCGTACGGGCGGCGAGTCTAGGCTCGCCGCCTCGCTCGGCGCGTGATCCTGACCGGCGTTACTGGCGTCCCCACGTCACCGTGTATCCGGAGAAGTGGTCCGTCAGCGCCGACACCGCTGACGCGCCCTTGTCGTCGGAGGTCGGCATGAGTGCCCGGACGATGCCCTGCAAGCTGTCCGCCGGTGCGACCTCCCGCCCCATGTACGCCACGCCCAGCAGCGCACCGTCCGGCACGATGCAGCCCTTGTAGCTCATCGTCATCCGGACGGGCCTGCCGAACTGCAGCCCGTGCGGCTCGAACTGGATCTCGAGCCGCGAATTCATTGGCGCCGTGGCCGTGATCGCGACGTTCGAGTCGAGCGCACCGGCCGGAACCTCGAAGGTGTGCGGACCGATCTTGAGGGCACCGCCCTTCGGTCCAATCACCTTCGTCACGGTCACCACCGGCTTCGGCGCGCAGCGCACGAACTCCGCGTCGACGAGCCCCGCGTGCACCGCGCTCTTGTACGCCTGCCAGTCGGTCTGCAGGGAGTCCATCTGCGCCTTGGTGTACTGCTTGATCGAGTCCTGCGCCGCTTTCGAGACGGTCCCGGGCTTCGACATGTCGAACGCCGTACCGGGGGTCGATCGGGTCGTGCGCGTCGCGATCGGCGCGACGACGCTGTCGGCCGCGCACGCGGCGGACAGCGTCGCGCCCGTGATGCCGAGGACGATGTTGGCCTTCCGAACGATGCTGCCGCGCCACAGGTGGGCGGCGATGTTGCGCAGAGTCGACATGTGTGTCTTGAGGGTGGCGAATCGAAGCGGGCGCGGCGTCGACACCGGCGTCCACACCGGTGGTGCGCCCGTGGGCGGAGTGTCGGTCGTCGCCGGCGCGAGGTTGATCGCGTGCGTTCAGCCGGCCTGGCCGTGTGCGCGATCGCGCGTGTCAAGGATTCGTCAGCGTGTTCCGACACTGGATGTCGCGGCGACCACCCGAGCGGTCGCGCCGCGCCCGCGATCGGGCACCCACCTCGGATCCCCGCCCCATGAAGCACCTCCTCGCTCGCACCTCGGCCGTGGTTCTCGTCGCGGTCGCCGGCCTCACGGCCGCCTGCTCCAACAACGATCCGGTGGCGCCGTCGTCGCCGAGCGCGGCGCGCACCCCGTCGATCGCGCAGCCGGCCCCGAACAGCTTCGTCGGCGTCGGCGCCCGGCCCAGCGTCGGCAGCCCTGCGACCGGCAACGCGGACCCGACCAGCGGTTATACCGTGACGTGGGGCCGCAACGATCCGCCTCCGCCGCAGGCCGGCCAGCAATAAGTCGCGCCGCCGCGCGACGTTCCACTCGCGACGCCCCGCCGATCACCGATCGGCGGGGCGTCGTCCGTTGCGCGTGGTGATGAGGACATGGTGAGCGCGCGGTTCCCGGGATGGGCTCCCGCCGCGCGCGACTGTGGGCGGAACCGTGGCGTGCGAACGGCCGTTTGACCGATCCCGGTTACCCGCTCTCGCCCGCATGCCCGCCGTTCCTGTGCTTCCCATTCCCGTCGAGCGCCTCACCGCGCTCAACGACGTCGCGGCCGACCCGTCGCGCGACTACGTGCTGTACTGGTGCGTGATGGCGCGCCGCACGCGGTACAACTTCGCGCTGGAGTACGCGCTGGACCGTGCGCGCGCGTGGCAGCGCCCACTCGTCGTGCTCGAGGCGCTGCGCGCGGGGTATCCGTGGGCGAGCGACCGCCTGCACCGCTTCGCGCTCGATGGCATGGCGGATGATGCAGCGGCGTACGCGGCCGCGCGTGTGGCGCATCTGCCCTACGTCGAACCCGAGCCCGGGGCCGGCCGCGGGCTGCTCGAGACGCTCGGCGCGCGCGCGTGCCTCGTCGTCACGGACGAGTTTCCCGAGTTCTTTCTGCCCCGCATGCGTGCCGCGGCGGCGGCGAAGCTCGGTGCGCGCGGCGTGCGGTTGGAGACCGTGG
>DASWUT010000295.1:0-1531 GCA_036401455.1 Gemmatirosa sp.
CGCGACCGGCGAGACGCGCCAGTCCGGCCCGCGTGTCGACCCGCCACGGTGGATCGGCGCCTGGCGGATCCGTGGGCAGACGCTCCAGGGCCGGGTCGCCCATCGCGGCGTCCGCGGTGGCGGCGTCCGCGGTGGCGACGTCCGCGGTGGCGGCGTTCGCGGTGGCGGCGTCCGCGGTGGCGGCGTCGCTCGCGGCGGCCGTGCGCTCGCGACCGGGGCGGCGACCGGCGGCCGGAGGCGTGGGGGTCGCCACCGCGCCGATCTCGACGGACGGCGTCCGGAGCCGCCAGGCGCTCAGGGCCCAGGTTCCGTCGGGGAGCGTGTCGAAGCGGACTTCCCCGCCGCCCCACGGCGCCGCGCGCCGGCCAAGCGCGGGGCCGGACGCGCGCCCCGGGGCGACGTAGGCGCTCAGGATCCGGGTCCCGTCGGGGAGCGTGTCGAAGCGGGGCTCTACCCCACCCGACTCCGCCGCGCGCCCCGGAGCCACGTAGCGGAAGGTCAGCACCCGCAGGGCAGCCGTGGCGGAGTCGACCCAGAGCACGCCCGCGATCTCCGGCACGCGGCGTCCTGGCGTCGGCGTAAACGCCAGTCCGACGAGCCCCGGGGCGCTGTCGGCCCCCGCAACCAGATTGAAGCAATGGTCGCGCGCGAAGGTGTCCGACAGCAGCGTCGGCCCGTCCGGGACCGTGTACGTCGTCGTGGTGTCGGTCCGACGGACGTAGCCGCGTGTCGCGAGCGTCTCCGGCGCGGCCGTGCCGAACAGGTACACGCGGCCGCGCTCCGGCGGCAGGACCGTGTGGGCCAGCACCGTGTTCCCGTCCGCGTCGAGCCGCGTCACGAAGCGGCGGACCTCGGCGGCGGGCGCGCTGTCGGCCTCCTGCAAGGTCACGAGCCGGACCGCCGTCCGGATCTGATCCCACAGCGCCGTGACCTCGGGCGCCTCGTGTCCGCGTCCGCCCACGCAGGCGGCGCCCGAGGTCACGCGGACCGCCGACAACAACACCGGCGCCGTCGGAAGGCGGAGCGTCACCGCCACGGTGTCGCGGGTGCCCACGACGACCGGCGACGACGTGAACGGCCGCTGTCCGATGCGCCGCACGACGAGGCGGTACGTTCCCGCCTGCGGCACCGGGACGAGCCGGGAACCCAGGAGCGCCGTGGTCGTGACCCCGACGGTCGTGTCCCGCGCGTCGACGGCCGTGAGCAGCGCGTTCGGAACCGCGGCGCCGGTGGCCGCGCTGACCGTCGTCACCCGGACCGCCTGGGCGACCGTGACCCGAGGCGCCGCGAGTGCCGCGCCGGCGGTCACCACGAACGCCGCGGCGACCGGGACGGCGTGACGGCCCGGGCGTCGGCCGTGCCAAACCGAGCGCGTCATACTGGACGCGGAACGAGGGAAGACACGGGGGCGGCGGACGGGGAAGAGGGGTCCGGCTGCGAACCGCGGGACAGCCTACGCCACGGACCGGCGGCCCGCCACTGCGACGACCTTCGCTCGCCCCGGCCGTCGCAGGGACGGAACCCGCCCCGC
>DASWUT010000296.1:0-1551 GCA_036401455.1 Gemmatirosa sp.
CTGGTATGGGCGTCGCCCGCTCTCGCGCAGACCGGGACGATCACGGGCCGAGTCGTCGATTCGACCACGCAGCAGCCGCTGCCCGGCGCGACGATTCGGCTCAATGGCACGGAACGCGGCGCATCGACGCGTGAGGACGGATCGTTCACCCTCACCGCGGTGCCGACCGGACAGCAACAGTTGCGCGTCTCGCGCATCGGCTACGCGGCGCAGCTCTCGCCGATCACCGTCAGTCCGGGCGGTAACACGCTCCCGCCAGTGCGGCTGCGTCAGCTCGCGGCCACGCTCGCCCCGGTCGTCGCGGTCGGCTACGGCACGGTGCGCCGCGAGGCGACCACCGCCTCGGTGTCGTCAGTCAACACGTCCGAGGCCCGCGTTGGCGTCCAGCCCAACGTGAACAACCTCATCGAAGGCCGCGCCGCCGGCGTGCAGGTCACCTCCAACAGCGGCGACCCGGGCGCGAACTCGCAGGTCCGTATCCGCGGGGGAACCTCGATCACGTCGAGCGACGATCCGCTCTACGTGATCGACGGCATCCCGCTGCTCAACAACGCGACGGTCACGCCGGGACCCGGCAGCGACGGTAACACCGCGCCGCTCAACCGCTCGCCGCTCAACACGATCAATCCCGAGGACATCGCCGACATCACGATCCTCAAGGATGCGGCAGCGACGGCGATCTACGGCAGCCGCGCGGCCAACGGCGTCATCCTCATCACGACCAAGCGCGGCGTCGCGGGCGCCTCGAGCTCGGAGTACGACGGCTACTACGCCGCCGCGACGCAGGCGCGCAAGTACGACCTGCTCTCGGGCGACCAGTACCGCTCGTTCGTCGCCGGCCAGGCGACGCTCGGTAACCTGCCAGCCAGCGCGAGTTCGGCTCTCGGCTCGGCCAACACGGATTGGCAGAGCGCGGTCGACCGCACCGCCAACATCCAGAACCACAACGTTGCGTTCTCGGGGGGGTCGCAAACGACGCAGTACCGCGCGTCGGTCAACTACTTCGACAACCCGGCAATCGTGCAGGGCAATTATCTCACGCGCATCGCGGGCCGCCTCAACGGCAGCACGCGCCTGCTCGGGGACAAGTTGGGCCTGAACGTGAACCTCAACCCGTCGCAGGAGCGCGATCGATATCTCGTGGCGGAGAACACGGGCGGCTTCCTGGGGGGCACGCTCCTCAACACGCTCGTCTTCAACCCGACGTACCCGGTGAGCTCGAACACGAGCACCACGGGCTACTACGAGCAGGGCCCAGGCGCGCAGAACAACCGCAACCCCGTCGCGCTCGCCAGCAACCTGCAGGACCGCGCCACCGTCTCGCGCATCCTCGGCAACGCGCAGGCGCAGTACCAGTTCCTTCCTGCGCTGTCGGGAACGGTCAACGTTGGCGTCGACCAGTCCTCCGGCGCGCGGAACTCGTTCTATCCGAACTCCAACCCGCTCGGCGCGGAGACCGGTGGCCTCGCACAGAACGGCCAGCTCAACGCGACGACGCAGACGATCAACACGTACCTGACGTACGACAAGCAGTTCAACACCGGCTTCCTC
>DASWUT010000297.1:0-2308 GCA_036401455.1 Gemmatirosa sp.
GGTCACCGGCGTCGCACGCAGCGCCCGCTCGGCCCGCTCGCGCGCCTCGTCGCGCTCGCGCTCAGTTCCCGCGACGCCGCTCGTGCGGCGCTGGCCCGCGCCCTGGAAGAACTTCTCCAGGACGGCGAACGGCAGGCAGACGAGGAGCAGCGAACTCGCCTGCCCCACGTTCACCTCAACGTTGGCGACGAGCACCGGGTCCTCACGGTTGGCGATCTGCAGGATCTCGGGGCTCGACTCGAACCCCGTCACGCCTAACGAAAGCGGCACGTGGTCCTGCCAGATTTCTTCCAACAGCTGACAGGTGCGCTCCGCCACCGTGCGCAGGGCGAGGCGCTCGACCGGCGACAGCGCCCGCGACGGAATCGTCGCCTGCCCGCCCCCACCGAACAGCCGATCGACGAGGAAGTAGGCCAGCTCGCCGCCGATGTCGATCGCGCCCTGAGCCCCGCCCGAATTCAGTACGTCGAAGATGTACGTCGCGCTCGGCGTCGGAAGCGACTGCGTGAACTCGCCGAACGTGAACTGCTCGACGTTCTGCAGCCGCAGCTCGACGTTGCCGCGCACGCGCGAGATGAGCCATCCCTCGAGCGCCTTCACCATCCGCTCGTACATCGCCTCGAGCGTGCGCAGGCGCTCCTTGCTGATCCGGTGTGGGCGGCGAAAGTCGTACGCCTGGACGTCTGCCTCGAGGTCGAACGCGCCGGATCCCGCGCCGTACGCGGGCGTTGCCTGGGCCGCCGCGCCGCCGGTGCTGCCGAGCAGGCGGTCGATGTCGTGCTGCGAGATCGACTTCATCGCGCGGCGCCGCCTACTGAATCACGAACTGCGGGAAGTACACGCGCCGCACACCGCGCGTGTGCAGCGCCTTCGCCGTCGCCGCGCGAAGCTCGACCTTCAACGAATCGCGCGACACCATGTCCGACAGCTGCTCGACCGTCTTCGCCCCGAGCGTGACGAGCACGGCGTCGCGCAGCTCCGCATCGCGTGTCTTGATCGCCTCGAGCGCGGCCGCGTCCTTCATCTCGAACGCGATGGAGAGCAGCAGAAACCGCGTCCCGCCCGAGCCGGCCGGGTTGAGTACGAGATTGTCGATCGTGTAGACCGACGACGCGGCGCCCTCCTTGCCACCCTTTTTCTCGGCCGGAGCCGAATCCCCCTCGTCGTCCGCGGCATCGGCGTCGCTGCTGTCCGCGTCGGCCTCGTCGCCCTTGTCAGACTTCGCGTGGTGCTTGGCGTGGACTGCCGGCGCCGACGGCGCGATTCCGCTCGCGAGCGCGGGCCCAACGCCGAACGCGCCTGCCCCGCCGCCGAGCGCGAGTCCGGCGACGATGGCGAGAATCACGGGCAGGGGCTTCGCGCCGGCGGCACTCGCGGCGGGTGGCTCGGCGGAACTGGCTGCGGGGGCGGGAGCTTCGGCGGACACGGGCGGGCGTCGGGGAGGGGAAGGGTGGGACGCAACCGGTGAAGGCATGCGCGGTGCCGCCGGTGTCCCGTGTGTAACCTGCTGCAGTCGCACAACTTACATGCGACGGACGGCGTACCGGCGAGACGAACGAACGCGCCGGACGGCAACGTTTGCCGTCCGGCGCGTGGCGAGAATTGCCGCCCGGGGGTGCCGTCCGGGAACGCCCGGCGCGGCCGCACGTCGCGGCGCGCCCGGCCCCGACGACGCCCGCGTTACTGCTTGATCTGCATCAGGTCTTGCAACATCTGGTCGCTCGTCGTGATCACCTTGCCGTTCGCCTGGAAGGCGCGCTGAGCGATGATCATGTTCGTGAATTCCTGCGCGAGGTCCACGTTCGACATCTCGAGCGCGCCGGCCGTGAGCTGCGACTGGCTGCCTTCGAGCGCGTAGCCGAGCACCGCGCTGCCCGAGTTGGCCGACTCCTGGAACATGTTGTCGCCCGTCTTCAGCAGGCCAGCCGGGTTGTTGAAGTCGGCCAGGACGATGCGGCCGAGCGGCTGCGTCGTGCCGTTGGAGTACGAGCCGTTGATCGTCCCGGAGCGGTCGATCGAGTAGTCCTGGAGCGTGCCGGCCGTGTAGCCGTCCTGCCCCTGCAGGACCGCCGTGGACGACGTGGCCGACTGGGTGAGACCGCTCGATCCGGTGCCGAGGTTGATCTTGATCGCGACGTCGTCAGCGCCCGGGACGGAGAACTTCAGCACCGGCGTGTCCGTCTTGGTGGGGTCGATGTTCCCCTCCTGGTCGAAGGTGAACACACCACCGTTCTGCCCCTTCCACGTCGTCGGGTCCGTCGCCGTCGACCCGCTCGGCGGGGCCGGCGTGATCGAGTAGTTGATCGTC
>DASWUT010000298.1:0-3793 GCA_036401455.1 Gemmatirosa sp.
ACGCGGGGCACCTCACGATCCCGCTCGCGCGCGAGGACGTCGTTGCCCCGCTCGGCGCGACGGTGAGTGGTGGGAGTGGCGCGGACGTCATGCACCTGCAGGTCCTGCTCGACCTCGCGCGGTTCAGCCCCGGCGCGATCAGCGGGGTGTGGAACGAGAACACCGTGTTCGCGATCCGCGCGTTCCGCGGCGCGGCGCACCTGCCGCCGGGCGACAGCGCCGACGCTGATGTGATCGCGCGGCTGGAGCGGATCGCCGGACCGCGCTCGCCGGTGACCGAGTATGTGGTCACCGCCGCCGACGTGCGTGGACCGTACCGACCCGTCCCCAACGGGATGTACGCGAAGGCCAAGGCGAGCTGTCTCTGCTACACGTCGATGCTCGCCATGCTCGGCGAGCGGTTCCACGCGACGACCGACGTCATTCAGCGCCTCAATCCGGACCTCAGCGTCGCGCATGCGCCGCCCGGCACGCGACTCGTCGTGCCCAACGTCGAGCGCGGCCCGGCGCCGGCGGTCACGCGACTCGTCGTCGACAAGCACGAAGGGTCGATCCGCGGGCTCGATGCGCGCGGAGCGACGCGCTTCTGGCTGCCCGCGACGGTCGGGTCGACGTCGCTCCCGTCGCCGACGGGACGGCTGCACGTCGTGAGCGCGACGCCGTTCCCGCGCTACCGCTACGACCCGGTGGTGCTCGGCGAGGACCGGAGCGCGGGCCCCGACGCCCTGCTCCCGGCCGGGCCCAACTCGCCCGTCGGTGTGCTCTGGGCGCAGCTGTCGCGGCCGCACGTCGGCCTGCACGGAACGCCGAGCCCGGAGGACGTGGGCTACACGATGTCGCACGGCTGCGTGCGGATGGCCAACTGGGACGCGCGCTGGCTCACGCCGGTGCTGCGGCCCGGCCTCACGGTCGACTTCCAGTAGGCCGGATGGCGCTCGACACGGACACCCCGGGTGCGACCCCGACCGCGCTGCCGCCCAAGCTCGAGCGCGTGCTCACGCGCTTTCGCACGCTCGGGCGCGAGGAGAAGATGCAGGCGCTCGTCGGGTACGCGAAGCAGCTCGAGTCGGTGCCGGCGCGCTACGCGGACGTCGACCGCGGTGCGTTCACGGTCTCCGAGTGTCAGACGCGCGTCGACCTCTTTCCCGAGCGGCGTGACGATGGCACGCTGCACTTTTACGCCGACATCAACGCGCGGCAGTCGCCGACGATCGCGGCGGTGCTCGCGCTGACGTTCCAGGCGGTGAACGATCAGCCGCCGTCCGCGACGCTCGCCATTCCGCCCGATTATGTTCGCCAGTTGATGAGCGGCCTCGGTCTCGCCGCGCGCGAGGTCGGGCTGAACGCGATGATCGAGCGGCTCAAGCGGCACGCGCGCGAGGCGGCCGGCGCCTAGACTCCCGCGGATGCGGGGGTCCACCTTCCACTACGACCCGTTCCGCACCATGGACCCGATCACCATCACCGTTCGCGAGAACGGTCCGTTCGTCATCGCCGGCGACGACATGGCGCGCGTGCGCCTCGTCGACGCGCAGGGGCAGACTGTCTCGACCGAAGGGCGGAAGGCAATTGCGCTCTGCCGCTGCGGCGCGAGCACGACGAAGCCGTTCTGCGACGGCACGCACTCGAAGATCGGCTTCCGCGGCGCCGAGGCGGCGCAGGCGGCGTACGACGCCGGCCGCGTCGGCGAGACCACGGACACGCCGCCCGCCGCCTGAGCGGCCGCCCGACCAGCGCACGATGCAACGCCTCGTGACGGCCTGGGTCTGGGTCGTGTGGATCACGCTCGTGCTCGTCGGGTTCCCGATCGCGTGCGTGCTGTTCGCGTGCACGGCGCCGTTCGATCCGGGCCGGTACGCGGTCGGGCGCTTCTTTCGGCTGCTCGGCTTCGCCGGCGCGACGCTCAACCCGTGGTGGCACTTCCGCACGACCGGGGTGCGCGTGCGCGACCCGCGGCGGCCGTACGTCGCCGTGAGCAACCACGAGTCGTACGCCGACATCTTCCTGCTCTGCTTCCTGCCGTGGGAGATGAAGTGGCTCGCGAAGCAGACGATCTTCAACATCCCCGTCATGGGCTGGCTCATGCGCATGGCGGGCGACGTCCCCCTCGTGCGGGGGAATCGTGAGAGCGCGCTCGGAGCGCTCTCCAAGTGTCGCGACCGGCTGACGAAGCGCGTGTCGGTGATGGTCTTCCCCGAGGGAACCCGCTCGCCGACGGACGAGCTGCTGCCGTTCAAGGACGGTGCGTTCCACCTCGCCGTGCAGGCGCAGGCGCCCGTGCTGCCGATCGCCATCGCGGGCACGCGCGACGCGATGGCCAAGCACTCGTTCCTCGTCGGCCGCGCGACCGCCGCGTGCCGCGTGCTCGAGCCGATTGAGACGACCGGTCTGACGACCGCCGACGTGCCCGCGCTGCGTGAGCGCGTACGCGGCCTGATCGACGCGGCGCGCCGCGAACTCGCCGCGGAGTTGGGCGGCGCGGCACAAGGTCGTCGCGAGATGGGGACCGCGACGTTGGATCGTGTCGACCCCAGCGGCGTGCCGTCCGGCCGCGCGACCGCGCCGTGACCGAGCTGTCGGGCGCGCCGCACCATCTCGACGCACTTGAGGAGCGGCTGTCGCGTCCAACGGACGGCGTGACGGGCGTGCTCGCGCGCACCGCGGGCGACCTCGTCCTGCTCGGCGCGGGTGGCAAGATGGGCCCGTCGCTCGCCCGCATGGCCCGACGTGCGCTCGACGCGTTAGGCGGGGCGCACGCGGGGCGCCGCGTTGTCGCGGCCTCGCGCTTCTCCGACCCGGCGGCACGACGGCAACTCGAGGCGCACGGCGTCGAGACGGCCGTCGTCGACCTGCTCGATCGGCGCTCGGTCGCGGCGCTGCCCGACGCGGGGCTGGTCGTCTACATGGCTGGCCTCAAGTTCGGCGCGAGCGATGCACCCGCCCGCATGTGGGCGACCAACACCGTCGCGCCCGCGCTCGTCGCCGAGCGTTACGCGGGGGCGCGGGTCGTCGCGTTCTCCACCGGCAACGTCTATCCCCGCACTCCGGCCCCGGGGCGCGGCGCCGCCGAGGACCACGCGCTCACGCCGCTCGGCGAGTACGCCAACGCCTGTGTCGGGCGCGAGCGCGTGCTGGAGTGGGCGTGCGACCGCGCGGGAAGCCCGCTCGCCCTCGTCCGGCTCAGCTATGCCGTCGACCTGCGCTACGGCGTCCTCGTCGACCTCGCGCAGCGTGTGCGCGGCGGCGAGCCCGTGGACGTGCGCACCGGGTGGGTGAACGTGATCTGGCAGGGTGATGCGAACGCGCAGGCGCTGCAGTGCTTCGCCGTCGCGGCACGCCCCGCGTTCGTCGTGAACGTGACCGGGCCCGAGTCGCTCGGTGTCGCCGAACTCGCGCGCCGGTACGGCCGTGCGTTCCGCCGCGACCCGCACCTGGTCGGGAGTGCCGCGAGCGACGCGCTCCTCAGCGACACGTCGCTCGCCCAACGGCTTTTCGGCGCGCCGAGCGTGCCGACGCCGACGCTCGTCGACTGGGTGGCCGAGTGGCTGAAGGCGGGCGGGCCGACGCTCGGCAAGCCGACGAAGTTCGAGGTGCGCGATGGACGGTACTGACGCGGTCGTGCCCAACGCGCCGCTGCCGGCGCGCACGTCACGCGCGGTGACCGCACCGTGCGTGACCGCACCGTGCGTGACCGCACCGTGCGTGACCGCACCGTGCGTGACCGCACCGTGCGTGACCGCACCGTGCGTGACCGCACCGTGCGTGACCGCACCGTGCGTGACCGCACCGTGCG
>DASWUT010000299.1:0-4047 GCA_036401455.1 Gemmatirosa sp.
CGCGGGACGACGGTCGTCGGCGCGTCCGACCTCGGGCTGAACTTCGCGGAGGCGGGGCCGTTCGGGGCCGGCGTGCGGATCGCGGCCGTTGCGCGCAGCGCGCACGACAGCATGGTGCGCGGCATCATTGGGAAGGCGAGCTCGGCCCGCGACCACTACCGCGAGGCGGTCGTCACGCTCGTCGAGAACGCGCCGCCGCGCCGGCGGGTCGACGTCGTGCTGCGCGCCTACGACGACGGGGTGGCGTTCCGGTACCACATCCCCGCGCAGCCCGCGATCGGTGCGTTCACGCTCGCGAGCGAACGCACGCAGGTCGCGGTCGACGGGCGGAGCGAGGCGTACGCGCTGCCGGTCGACGGCTACACGTCATCGTACGAGGCGTTCTACACGGTCGCGCCGCTGGCGCGCATTCCGGCCGACACGCTGCTCGTCCTGCCGGTGCTGCTGCACCATCCGGGGGGTGCGTGGCTCGCGGTGACCGAGGCGAATCTGACGGACTGGGCGGGCATGTACCTGACGCGGCCGCGCGGGTCGGACGGCATGCTCGCGAGCCGGCTGTCACCGCTTCCCGGGACGCCTAACGTGGCGGTACGCGCACGGGCGCCGCACGACTCGCCGTGGCGCGTGGTGATGGTTGCCGACGCACCCGGGCGCCTGATCGAGTCGAACCTCGTCTACCTGCTCAACCCGCCGTCGGCGGTCGCCGACGTGTCGTGGATCCACCCCGGGAAGACGACGTTCCCGTGGTGGAACGACTTCGTCGCGCCCGACGCGACGTTCACGCCGGGGCTGAACACGGCGACGGCCAAGTACTACATCGACTTCTGCGCGGCGCACGGAATCGCCTACCACACGCTCGACGGCTACCAGGACTCGGCGTGGTATGGCGGGCGCATCGACCCGGGCGACAGCGTGCCCGACGTGTCGCGGGCGCGCCCAACGATCGATCTCCCCGAGGTACTGCGCTACGCGAAGGAGAAGGGCGTGCGCATCCGCGTCTGGATGCACTGGAAGGCGCTGCAGCCGCAGGTCGACACCGCGTTCGCGCGTTACGAGCGGATGGGGATCGAGGGGATCATGGTCGACTTCATGAACCGCGACGATCAGGAGATGGTGCGGTTCTACCGCGAGGTCGTCGAGAAGGCCGCGGCGCACCACCTCACGGTCGTCTTCCACGGCGCGTACAAGCCGACCGGGCTACAGCGGACCTACCCCAACCTGCTCACCGTCGAGGCGGTGATGGGGCTCGAGTACGACAAGTTCGACGGGGCGCGGGGCGTGACTCCGTCGCACGAGCTGCTCGTGCCGTTCACGCGCATGCTCGCGGGACCACTCGACTTTCACCAGGGCGGGTTCCGCTACACGACGGAGCGCGACTTCCACACGCGCTACACCGCGCCGCTCGTCATCGGGACGCGGGCGCGCACGCTCGCGACGTACGTGGCGTACGAGGACTACCTGCCGATGGTGGCCGACTACCCCGCCGCGTACCGGAACCAGTTAGGCTTCGATTTCGTCGCCGCGGTGCCGACGACGTGGGACGAGACGCGTGTTCTGCACGGCGACGTCGGCGCGGCGATCACCGTCGCGCGGCGGAGCGGCGCGGTGTGGTACGTCGGAACGATGACCGACGGCGCGGCGCGCGGGGTCGACGTCCCGCTCCGCTTCCTCGGCCCGGGCACTTACGTCGCCGACGTCTACGCCGATTCGCTCGGTGCGCTGCCGGCCGCGCGTCACGAGCGCTTCCTCGTCACCGCGACCGACGTGGTGCGCGCGCGGCTCGGCCCGGCTGGCGGGCACGCGATGCGCCTCGCACCGGCCGCGCCCGGGACCGCGCTGCCGCGCTACTCCGTTTCTCCATAACCTCCTGCGACCATGCCCAACCTCACGTCGTTCCTCGGCATCCTGCTCATCGTCCTCGGCGGCTGGGGCTACACGCAGTCCGCGACCCGCAGCCCGATGGCGCTCACCCCCGCCGTGCTCGGCGTGCTCTTTCTCGCCCTCGGTATCGCCGCGGGGCGGGAGGAATGGCGGAAACACGCGATGCACGGGGCGGCCGCGCTGTCGCTGCTCGGCCTGCTCGCCGGGCTCGGCCCGGCGCTCATGATGCCCAACGCGCCGCCGGTGATGCGCCGCGAGACGGGCGCGATGAGCCTGCTCTGCGCGCTGTTCCTGTTCTTCGCCGTGCGGTCGTTCATCGCCGCGCGTCGTGCGCGCACGGCCGGCATCGCGTGACCCTGCGGTTCCGTTAGGCTGCGACGCGGTCAGTTCGGCAGCGCGAACGCGACGTACGCGTCGCCGGACGGGGTGCCGAGCTTGCCGCCGCCGGCCGCGATTACGACGTACTGCCGGCCACGCACCGCGTACGTGCAGGGCGTCGCGTATCCGGCCGCCGGAAGCGGCGCCTCCCAGAGCAGCCGGCCGGTCGCCTTGTCGAAGGCGCGGATTCGGGCATCCGACGTCGCAGCGACGACGACGAGCCCGCCCGCGGTGACGATCGGGCCGCCGTACTGCTCGGTGCCCGTGGGGGTTCCGCCCCGCTGCGTGAGTTCCGGATGATCGCCGAGTGGGATCCGCCAGCGGTAGGCGCCGGTGTTGAGATCGATCGCGCTCAGCGTGCCCCACGGCGGCTTTACGGCGGGGTAGCCGTCGGGATCCTTCCATCGCTCGTAGCCAGCGAACTCGTACGGCGATGCGCTAGGCCGCGCGCGCGATGCGGCCAGCTCGGCGGCGTGCGGCGAATCGCCGCCGGCGTTGGGATCCGCCTCACCGCGAAGGTATGCGACGACGGCGCGTCGTTCAGCGTCGGGAAGCGCGGTCATGGCGGGCATGAAGCCCCTGCCGCGTGCGACCACGTCGCGCATCGCCGCCACGGACAGTCGCGACGCGACCCCGACGAGCGACGGCACGCGGTCGCCGTCGCCGCGCCGGTCGATCCTGTGACATCCCGCGCACGCGGCGGCGTAGACGGCGGGCCCCGTTCGCGGTTGGCGTGCCGTCGCCACGTTAGGCGGCGCGCCAACGCGCGGAACCGGTCGCATTGCCGCGATCCACGGAACGTCGCTCGCGTTGACGTACAGTACGCCGGTCTCACGGTCGACCGCGGCGCCTCCCCACTCGCCGCCGCCGTCGAAGCCCGGCATGACGACGGTCCCCTCGCGACTGGGCGGCGTGAACAGCTCGCCGTGACGGAGCACGCGGAAGCGCTGCAGCACGGCCGCGTGCGCGGCGGGCGAGCGGTCGGTGAGGTCGGCCTCGGTGACCTGCTGGCGCGCGAACGGCGCTGGTGTGGCCGGAATCGGCTGCGTCGGCCACGCGCGCTCGCCACGCAGATCGGACGGCGGGACGGGACGCTCCGCGATCGGAAACAGTGGGCGCCCGGTCAGGCGGTCGAAAAGCAAGACGAACCCCGACTTGGTGATCTGTGCAACCGCCTCGACGTCGCGGCCGTCGCGTGTGACCGTCACCAGGTTAGGCGCGGCGGGCAGGTCGCGGTCCCAGAGGTCGTGGTGCACGCTCTGGAAGTGCCAGCGCCGCTCGCCGGTCGCGGCGTCGAGCGCGAGCAGGGTGTTGGCGTACAGATCCGCCCCGACGCGCGCACCGCCGTAGAAGTCCGGCGTCGCCGACCCGGTCGGGACGTAGACGAGCCCACGCGCGACGTCGACGGCCATCCCCGCCCACGAGTTCGCGCCGCCCGCGGATTTCGTCGCGCCCGCGGGCCAGCTCGCGACGCCGGGCTCCCCGGTCTGCGGGAGGGTGTGGAACGTCCAGCGGATCTTCCCGGTGTGCACGTCGTACGCGCGCACGTGGCCGGGCGCGGAGCCTTCGGTCTCGCCGACCCGGGTGCCCTGGATGAGCAGGTCGCGGTAGATCACGCCGGGGCTCGTGGCGAGCAGCTGGGTGCCGCTGACGTCGCGGCCCAGGCCTGACGCGAGGTCGACCGAGCCCGAATCACCGAACGTCGCGATCGGGCGCCCGGTCGCGGCGTCGAGCGCGTAGAGTCGTCGCCCCGCGGTGAAGAAGATCCGCCGGTCACCGCCATCGGCC
>DASWUT010000300.1:0-9122 GCA_036401455.1 Gemmatirosa sp.
GACCGGTGCGGGCAGGTCGACCATGACGATGTTGGTCTGCGGCGCAACGACGGTTGCGCCACCCGCGCCATCGACAGCGTCGGCGATCGCGCGGGCTCGCGCATGGTCGTCGGCGAGCGTGGCATAGTGGTGGTCGAGCCCGTGCAGCGCGGCCGCAGCGAGAATGCCCGCCTGACGCATGCCGCCGCCCATGCGCTTGCGCACGACCCACGCGTCGCGCATTGCGTCGACGCTGCCGGCGAGCACCGCGCCGACCGGCGCGCCGAGTCCCTTCGAGAACGCGACCATTACTGTGTCCACGTGACGCGCGAACGCTGCGGGCGAGGCACCGGTCGCTACCGCCGCGTTCCACAAGCGCGCGCCGTCGAGGTGCAGCGGCAGGCCAGCCGCTCGGGCGACCGCGGCGATCGCGCCGAGTGCGTCGGGCGATGTCACGACGCCGCCCGCGCCATTGTGCGTGTCCTCGGCGCAAACGAGCGACGCGCGCGGGGCGTGCGGCGACGGCGGCCGGATGGCCGCGGCGAGCGCGTCCGCGTCGAAAACGAGGCGCCCCGCGGCCGGCGCGACCGGGCGGATCTGCGCGCCCGACAGCGCGGCGACTCCCGCGTGTTCCCAGTGCACGAGGTGCGCGCCGGCGTCGAGCAGCACCTCGGTGCCGCGCTCGGCGAGAAGCCAGATGGCGGCCTGGTTCGCCATCGTTCCGCTCGGGAAGAAGAGCGCGCGGTCCTTTCCGAGGATCTCGCAGGTACGCGCTTCGAGGCGGCGGACGGTCGGGTCGCCGTCCAGCACGTCGTCGCCGACTTCCGCTTCCGCCATGGCACGGCGCATCTCGGGCGTCGGACGCGTGACGGTGTCGCTGCGCAGGTCGACGACGGACGTCGACGGGAGTTGGTTCTGGGTCATCCCATAAACAAAGGGCGCCCACAAGGGGCGCCCCCGTCCGAACGTCGGCGCGGTTACGGCGCCTTTGCCGGGTTGACCTTCGGCACCGTGACCTCGGTCTTCTTCGTGCCAACGACCGGGCGATTGACGATGACGGTATCGGGCTTGGTCCCAACGACCGGGGTGTTGACGGTGTCCTTCTGCGTGCCGATCGTCGGTGTCGTGACGGTCGTCGTCTTCGTGTCGACGCTGACGTCGGGTGTCTTGACCTGGTACTGCCCGTCGCCGGTCTTGGTGCACGCGCCGAGGGCGGCGGTGGCGGCGAGAGTGAGCGTGAGAACGATGGTGCGCATGGCGGGTCTCCGGGGCTTGAACGTTGGTGATCGCTCCTCAGGCAACCTCCGAGCCAACCGCTCAGCTCCCTGTGACACGGTCCAGCGCTCAGTCCTCGAGCACCTCGCGCTGCACGCGGCGCACGTGCCGCAACTCGAACACCTGTGCTACCTCGCCGCCCAGGATGAAGACGACCGATGCGTAATAAACCCAAAACACGACGATCACGAACGCCGCCAGCGTCCCCGTGTAGAGCGACCCCGGGTTGAACGAGCGCACGTATACGGCGAACGCAATTTTCGCGAGTTCGAGGAGCACGCCGGCGAACGCGGCGGCGATCAACGCGGTCTTCCAGCGAATGCGACGGTTAGGCAGCGTCTTGTACAGCCCAAAGAACATCGCCGTGATGAACGCGAACGCGACCGCGCGCCCCGCCCAGTACTCCACGCTGCCCATCACATCGCGGCGCACGCCCATGTTGATGAGCACCTGCACGCCCGACGACGTCGCGAGGCTCAGGTAGGCCGAGAGGCCGCTGTAGACGACGACGAGCAGGGTCGAGACGATCGTGACCTTGACGTCGAACACCTTGCCCGAAACGATGCCGCGCTCCTGCTCGATGTCGAACACCTCGGCGAGTACCGACCGGAGCGACCCGAAGAGCCGCGTCGAGAACCAGACGAACGACACGGCCGAGACGACGCCGACGCGGCCGCGCGTGCGGATCGCGTCGGCGACGACGGTGCGGAGCAGATTGGCGCCGGTGCCGAGCCCTCCGGGGAGGAGTCGGTCGAGCAACGCCGACACCTGCGTGGTCGACGCGTCGGCCGATTGCCCGAGGAGGTACGCAACCCCGGTGATGAGCAGCAGGGCGAACGGAACGACCGCGAGCAGGATGTTGAACGCGATCCCGCCGGCAAGGAAAAAGATGTCGTCGTCGCCGGAATTGTCCCACACGCGCCGGGCGTAGTCGCCAAGCGTGCGCCCCGCGCGGACCCGGAGCGGCAGGGTGGGCAGTCTAGCCTTCGAGAGCGTCGTCGTCGGGGGGCTCGTAGCCGCCCGGCGCGACGCCGCTCCCGGCCTGGTAGGCCGCCTTCGTCTCGGCGATGCGGCGCTCGAGGTCGTCGCGGGCCTGCGCGGCCGCGACGCGCCCGGCTTCGACCGCGCGCTGGACCTGTTGCCGTTTGAGCTCGACCGCATCGCGCGCGAGATCGATGCGCCCGGTCACGCCGGCAGTGACGTCGCCGACGACGCCCTGCGCCCGACGGCGAGCCTCCTCACCGGCGTTCTGCGCGCGACGCGAGAGCTGGCGCCGTGTGTCGCGCCCCGACTGCGGCGCGAGGAGCAGCGCGGCGGCCGCGCCGAGCCCGAGCCCGATCAGGAACGAGCCGATCCCGGCGTTGTGGTGCTCGATGACGACGATGCGTTCGTCGTCGTGCGGATCGTGACGCATGGAACGGAGAGTACGGGTGCGCGGTCAGGACGACTTGCGGCCGCGCGCCGCGACGGCGGGCTTGGTCAGCTTGCCGACCGGCGAGGACGCATCGACGGGCAAGACGACCGGCGGCGGGAACGGGGCTGGCTGGTCCGCGGCGCCACCGTCGGGCGCATCGTCCGTTGCGGTCGGCTGCGACACGTGCGTTGCGGTCGCGTCGGACGTCGCAAGCGCGTCGCGCGCAGCGCCGCCGGCCGTGCCGCGGCGCTCCAGGATCGCGAGCAGCTCCGTGCGGACGTCACCGACCGAGAGGCCGGCGTCGCGCGCGGCGCGCTCCAGATCGCCCCCGGACGCGGCGAGCGCCTTGACGACGATCTGCCGACGCGCCTCGGGAAGGCTGTTGGGCCCGAGCGTCACGGTGATCGTCGTGTTGGCGTCGGCCGACAGTCGGTGCCGGCGCGACACGAGATCGTCCACCGTCACCCGTGGCCCGCGCGTCATGATCACCGCCTTTTCGACCGCGTTACGCAGCTCGCGCACGTTGCCCGGCCACGCATAGCCGTTGATCCAGTCGAGCGCGGCGTCGTCGAAGCCGTCGAGCTTCTTGCCGTTCTCCTTCGCGAAGCGCGCGAGGAATTCCTTCGCGATGAGCTGCACGTCGGCGCCGCGCTCGCGCAGCGGCGGCAGGTCGATCTCGACCACCGCGAGACGGTAGAACAGGTCCTCGCGCAGCTCGCCGTCGACGATTGCCTTCTGCAGGTCCTTGTTGGTCGCCGCGATGATGCGGATGTCGACGGGGATCTCCTTCTTGCCGCCGAGGCGTCGCACCATGCGCGACTCGAGCGCGCGGAGCAGCTTCACCTGGATGTCGGGCGGCATCTCCGCGACTTCGTCGAGGAAGATCGTCCCGCCCGAGGCCTCTTCGAACGCGCCCGGCTTCTCGTTCGTCGATCCGGTGAACGCGCCCTTTTCGTGCCCGAACAGCAAGTTTTCGAGGATCTCTTTCGGCAGCGCCGCGCAGTTGAGCGGGTAGAACACGTTGCGCGCCCGGTCGCTCTTCTTGTGCAGCGCCTTCGCGACGAGCTCCTTGCCGGTGCCACTCTCGCCGAGGATCAGGACCGAGGCCATCGACGGGGCGACGCGCTCGATCATCTGATAGACCGCCTGCATCGGTTCGCTCTGGCCGACCATCTCGCCGAAGCGCGTGAGCGTCTCGAGCTTGGTCTCGAGCTCCTCGTTCTTTTGCTGCAGCTGCGCGCGCTCGAGCGCCTTCGGGATGAGCGCCTTGAGCTTGGCGAGGTTGATCGGCTTCTCGAGGAAGTCGTACGCTCCCTGCCGCATCGCCTCGACCGCGAGGTCGACCGACCCGGCCCCAGTGATCATGATGACCTGGGCCTGATGCTTGCGCTGGCGGAGCTCGGTAAGGAGCGACATGCCATCCAGCTTGGGCATGTTCTGATCGGCGAGGACGACGGCGTACGCGTCGCCGCCCGGCGCCGTGAGGACGTCGAGCGCCTTCTGGCCGTCGACCGCACTGTCGACCGTGTAGCCTTCGGCTTCCAGGATCGCGGTGAGCGGAACGACGGACTTCTGCTCGTCGTCAGCGATGAGGACTTTTGGCGACATAGCCGAAGAATAACCGATAGGGGTACGTCGGCGCGCGCCCGAATTCCAAGTAGTTCGTGTGCTACGCCGCGCTACGCTGACGGAAAAACGACCGTCTGCGCAACGCTTTCCGCCGCGAGCCGGATCCCCGCACGCTCGCACGCGCGGACCACGGCCGGGTCGAGGTCGACGGGACGCGGCGGCGCGAGCGACAGCGTGGGCGTCGGGTGCGCCGCGACGATGCATTCGACCGTCACGGCGGGCGCGACCGTCGCGGCGGCGAGTACGACGGCCACGGCCGTGCGCACGGCCGCGACCGGCGCCACCGTGCGCACCGCGGTGTCCGCCGCCGAGAGCACGAGGGAGCCACCGCGTGCGCGCACCCCGGGTGCGAGCAACGCGACCACCTGCGCCGCGATCTCGCGGACGTCTGCACGCGCGCCAGGCGCATCGGCCGGCAACGCACCGCGGGCGAGCGCCATCAGCGGCCGCACCATCGCGATCAGCTCGTCGTGGGCCGCCGCGGCGGCCGTCGCGAACGGGGCGACGCGGCCGGCGTCCGCTCCGGGGATGGCACGCAGCCGTGCCACCTCGAGGTTCATCGCGACCGCGTTCAACGCGTTGTTCACCTCGTGCGCGGCACGCTGGACGAGCTGCTCATACGCGCGATGCCAGCACGCGGCCAACTCGATGTCGAGTGGCCGCGTGCTGGCATCGCCGGGCTGCTCCAGCGCCGTCAGTCGCTCAGGTCCGCGTCGTCCGGCGCGGCCTCGACGGCGGGGCGCCCGTCGACCGGCACCTGTCGGTGCAGGTGCGGCGGCTTCACGAAACGGTCGACGTACGGCTTGGTATCGCCGACCGCGAGTTGCGTGAAGAGAAACCCGAACTTCTCGTCGTACATCGCGGCCATCTCCGCCTTCACCTCGGCCGGAAGGTCCCACACGCGGCGCTTGAACGGGCCGATCGCCTTCTTGCGCGACTTGTAGTAGAACTGGTCGTCCGTGTCGGTCGGCTTGCGCTCATCCTTGGCGTTCACGTCCAGCCAGGCGTACATCTCCCGCCGCAGCGATTCGGGCAGGCGGTCGTACATCATGTTCTGGAAGTTGGTCGCGAGATGAATCTCGGCCGTCTCGACCTTCGGGAACTGGTCGAACTCGGCGTCGGGGAGCGTCGACGCACCGTGCTGCACCGCGCCCGCCATGCCGTACTCCTGGCGCGCGATCTCGCCGAGCCCGTGGAGCACCTCGAGGTCGAGCTTGACCTCTTTCAGCGATCCGTCGGGGAGCACGGTCCCGCCATGCGACGTGCCGCTCTGCACCGAAATCTTCGCCAGCCCCGGCGTCCCGGGGGCGACCTCGCCGAGTACCTGGTTGAAGCCCTTCATGTAGGCGTGGAGCTCCTCGGGCGTCGAGTTCTCCGTGCCGACCTCACCGATCTCACCGCCTAACGAAATCGTGACGCCGGGCGGCTGCAGCGACCGAACGTGCTGCGCGAGGTCGACGGCGGTCTCGTAGTTCAGGCGCTGCTGCTCGTCGAGCGACTGGTAGTGGAGATCGACGAGCGTCGACGTGTCGATGTCGATGTTGTAGAAGCCCGCGTGCACGGCCTCGGTCGCGAGCTGCTTGACGCCGTCGACCTCGGTCTTGGGATCGACGGCGAACTTCTTCGCGTTCACCTGGAAGTGGTCGCCCTGGATGAACAGCGGCCCGCGGAACCCCTCCCGGAGCGCCGCGCCGATGAGCACCGACACGTACTCGGCGGGGCGCTGGTCGGTGTAGGCGATCTCGGAGCGCGCGATCTCGAGGATGAACGCGCCGGCGTTCATCTTCACCGCCGTTCGGAAGATGGCGCGCGCCGTGTCGTACGTCGCCATCCGCACGTTGATCGCGGGCACGGTGAAGCCGTGCACCTCGCCGCGGCCGCGCGCGGTATAGAGGTCGTAGATCGACGCGGGGCGCACGCCGACGGCCTGGCCGATCTCCCAGAGCAGCCAGCGCGCGTACTCGCGCTCCTGCCCCTCCGAGAACACCGCGGCGCGGACGAGCGCGTCGAGCCGGTCGCTCGCGAGGGCCGACTCGTCAGTGACGGTGACGTGTCCGTCGCGGACCGCGACGGCACCCTGGAAGTAGTCCGCCTCGGGGGCGATCTGAGTGGTCATGAGTTGGGGGTCGGGAGGGAGCGCGAGGCCGATCCGAACCCGGAATCTCGGGCCGGCCGTTCGCGGATGCTAGGCGCACGGCGCCGGCCGCGCGGTCCGATGCTCGGTCAGACGCGCCGCTTGGGATCCGACGCGGGAAGCTTCGCGAACTCCTCGCGCGCCTGCTCGAACCCGGGGCGCCCGATCATGCCGTACGTGAAGTGCTTGCCGAGCTCGACGCCCGGCTGGTTGAACGCATCGATGCCGTAGAACTCGCCGGAGTAGGCGGTCGCGGCCTCGAGCAGCATCATCAGCCCGCCGACGTGCCACGCATCGATCGTGTCGAGCGTGATCGTCATGTTGGGCCGACCGCGCGTGGCAAGGGCGCCCGCGGTGGCGCGCCGCTCGACGTCGAGCAGCTCGCCGAGCGTGTGCCCACCGAGGTAGGCGAGGTCCGGGACGTCGCCGTAGAGCGCGGGGATCTTGCCGCGGTCGGTGCGCCCCTCGACGGCGACGAAGGTAACCGTCTTGTCCGCGGGCCCCTCCATGAACAGCTGCACCTGCGCGTGCTGGTCGGTGGTGCCGAGTGCCGGGACGGCGGTCGGGCCGACGTGACTCCCGTCGGGGCGGACCTTGCCTAACGATTCGTCCCACAGCTGCACGAACCACGCGGCAAAATCGCGGAGCGGGTCGGCGTAGGGCATGAACACCTGCACGGGCTTGCCATGCGCACTCGCGGCGAGGTACTGGAGCGCGGCGTACACGCCGCCGGGGTTCCCAGCCAGCTCGGGCGTGTCGCAGCGGCGACGCATGTCGGCGGCGCCGGCGAGGAGCCCCGCGACGTCGATCCCGAGGAGCGCGGCCGGAAGGAGGCCGACGGGCGTGAGCACCGAGAACCGACCGCCGACGTTGGGCGGGATGTCGAGCGCCGTCAGCCCCTCCGCGCGCGCGATCGGCCGCAGGGAGCCCTTCTCCGGATCGGTGATGAAGACGAGGTGCTCCTTCGCCTGCTCGCCGAGCGCCGCGTCGAGCGCCGCGCGGATCAGGAGATACTGCGCCATCGTCTCGGCCGTGCCACCCGACTTCGACACGACGAGCACCACGGTGCGCGCGAGGTCGAGGCGTTCGAGCGTCGTCGTGATCGTGTCCGGGTCGACGTTGTCGAGCACGTGGATCCGAGGCTGCCCACCGCGCTCGGCGTCGGAGAGCGTGTTCCACGCCGGCGGACGCAGCGCGGTGCGCAGCGCGATCGGGCCGAGCGCCGAGCCGCCGATGCCTAACAGCAGGATGTCGGTGTATCGTCCGCGCGCCCGCTCGGCGAAGGTCGTCGTCTGCGCGAGCAGGGCGGCGTCATCCGGCAGGTCGAGGAACCCGAGATCGCCGCGCGCACGCTTGTCGGCCACGGCGGCGTGCGCGTCGCGGAAGCGGCCGGTGATCTCCGTCCACTCGGCGTCGGTCACGGCGCCGGGGAGGAACATGTTGGTATAGTCGAGGGAGATCGTCATGAGCCGGGTCGAAGGCGTGAAGTGGAGGATGGGGCGCCCGGCTCACACCGCGACTTCCAAGCCGTCGTAGGCGGGGCGGACGTTCGGCGGCAGGTACGATTCGAGGTCGGCGTGGGACGTGTGGTGCGTGAGATGGGTCAGGTACGTCCGTTCGGCGCCGACGCGTGCCGCCTCGACCACCGCCTCGTCGACGCTGAGGTGTGTCGGGTGACGCCGGTGCAGGAACAGGCCGTTGATCACCAGCACGCGAACGCCTCGGAGCACGCCGAGCGCCGCATCCGGTAGCTGCTTCGCGTCGGTGACGTAGCCTAACGGGCCGATCCGGTACCCGAACACGCGCGCGAGCCCGTGCGGGACCACGAACGGCGTGACCGGCGTGTCCGCGATCTCGCGCGTCACCCCCGCCTCGAGGATCTCGAGGTGGCCCTCGGGCTTGAACGTGCCCGGCAGCGGCTTCATCGCGTCGTCGAAGATGTACGGGAACTTGCGCGCAAGTCCTGCCGCCGTGTCGACCGACGCGTAGGCCGGGACGGCACGCCCGGTGGTCGCGCTGAACGCGCGCAGGTCGTCGATGCCGTGCGTGTGGTCGGCGTGGTCGTGCGTATAGAGCACGGCATCGATCGACCCGACGTCCGCATCGACCAGCTGCAGCCGCAGCTCCGGCGGCGTGTCGATGAGGATCCGGCTTCCCGCGTCGGTCTGAACGAGCGCGCCGACGCGGGTGCGGCGGTCGAGCGAGCCCGGTACGCGCGCGCGCCGGCACACCGGGCAGCCGCACCCGATTTGCGGGATCCCGAAGCTGGTGCCCGTGCCGAGGAACCGGAGCCGCACGCGCGGGGACGTCCCGGCGCGTTAGGCCGGCGTGGCCGACGTGTCCGCCGGCACGGTCTCGACCTTCAGCGTATTGGTCGTTCCGGGCACGTCGAACGGCACGCCCGCGGTGACGACGACGCGGTCGCCGGGGTTCGCGAGCTGCGACGAGACGGAGAGCCCGAGCCCGAGCTCGACCATCGCCTCGTACGTCGTCACGTGCGGCACGACCTGCGGCACGACGCCCCAGACGAGCGCGAGCTGGCGTGCCGTGCGCGGCTGGTCGGTGAGCGCGAGGATGGGCACGGGCGGCCGGTGCGCGGAGACGATCCGGCCGGTGAAGCCACTCTTCGAGAAGACGATCACGACCGGCGCGGCGAGCTGCCGCGCGGCGGCCACCGTTGCCGCCGCGCTC
>DASWUT010000301.1:0-5536 GCA_036401455.1 Gemmatirosa sp.
GAGCCAGCACGTGGCCAGCCCGACCGCGGCCGCGGCGCGGACGTCGGCGAATGGGTTGTCGCCGACCATCAGCGCGTCGTCGGGCGCGGTGCCGAGGGCACGGAGGGCGATGTGGAACACCTCGGGGTCGGGCTTGGCGTGGCCGACGAGCGCCGAGTCAGCGACGGTGTCGAACACGTCGAGAAGGCCGAGCTCGCCGAGGCAGCGATCGACGTTGCCGGTGAAGTTGGAGACGACCCCGAGTCGCGCGCGGCCGCGGATCGCCTCGAGCACCGGGCGGTTGCGGGCCACGACGGCGCGGGCGCCCGCGGTCACGCGCGCGGCGACGGCGCTCCAGTCGACCGCGGGCTCGTCGGCACACAGATCCGCGAGCAGGCGGGCCTGCGCCGCGACGGTCGCGGTGTAGCCGAGCGTCGCAATGTCGGTCAGCGCGGCAAGCCGGTGGTCGGATCCGCGGAACGCCGTGCCGAACGCGGCTGTATCGTGCCGTCCGCCCTCGGCCCGGTACGCGGCGTGGAACTGCGCGATGGTGGGGAGACCGTCGGCGTCGAGCGTTCCGCCGAAATCGAAGAGGATCGCGCGCGGGAATGGTCGCGCGACCGCGCGGTCGGGCGTCGAGGTCGTCAATACAGTTTCCCGACCGCGCGCGCCCCGAACGCGGCGACGACGAACGCGCCCGCCGCGACGGCGAGCGCGCCTGCGACGTGGACCCCTGCGGCACGGCCGGTCGCGGCGGCAACGGCCGTGCGCGCGACGGCGTCGGCGAGCGCGCCGAACCCGGCGAACAGGGCGAGGAAGAGGAGGGGACTCACGAGCAGGGTGTCGGCCACGCGCCAGCGTGGCACCCCCCTCGCCCGCATGGCGTGCGCGAGCGCGAGGTGCAACACGCCCGCAGGGACCGCCGCACCGGCGACCGCGACGAGCACGAGGATGAGGGCAGAGGGCGCGTCGCGCACGAGCGGACGGTCTGGAAGACGGGGCAAGCCAGCGGGGGTATAATCTGACATGCCCTTCGCCGTCCCGCCGCCGAGCTACCGTCCCGCGTGGTGGGTTCCAGGCGCGCACGCGCAGACGCTGTACGGGAAGTTCGTGCGCCAGCCGCGCAGCTCACGGCGGCTGGCTCGCCGCCCCCTGCCGGGCTACCGCACGGAGCGCTGGGACACGCCGGACGGCGACTTCGTCGACATCGTCCGCCTGGCACCGGAACTCCGCGCCCCTCGCCTTCTCCTGCTCCACGGCCTGGAAGGGGGCGAGCGCTCGCACTACGTGCAGGGCCTGTTCGGCCGGGCGCGCCGCATGGGGTGGGGAATGGACCTGCTGGTCCACCGAAGCTGCGGGGGAGAGATGAACCGTCAGCGCCGCTTCTACCACTCGGGCGAGACGACCGACCTCGCGATGGTGGTCGAGCGGGTCGCGGCCGCGCAACCGGACCGCGCGCTCATCCTCGCCGGGGTCTCACTCGGCGGCAACGTCCTCCTCAAATACCTCGGCGAACGCAGTTCGGCCCCGCTCGGACCGCACGGTCCAGGTGCGACTGGGGGCGGAGCGTCGGCCGTGGCCCTCGCTCCGGTGCCACCGAACGTGCGAGCGGCGGTGGCGATCTCGGTCCCCTTCGACCTCGCGCGCGGCGCTCGGCATGTCGGGAAGGGCTTCTCGCGCATCTACGAGCTCAACTTCCTCCGCTCGCTCGTCGGCAAGGTGGAGCAGAAGCTCGCGGTGTACCCCGACTTGGTCGACCGGGAGCGGATCGTGGGGCTCCGCTCGCTCTGGGACTTCGATGAGGTGCTCACCGCGGCGGTGCACGGGTTCGACGGAGCGGAGGACTATTACGCGCGGTCGAGTGCGTTGGGGTTCCTGGGACGGATCAGGGTTCCGACTTTGCTGCTGAGCGCGGTGGACGATCCGTTTCTGCCGGCGGAGGTGCTGGAGGAGGTGAGAAGGGTGGCGGAGGTGAACGGGTGCCTCACGGTGGAGTTCCACGCCAGAGGGGGACATGTCGGGTTTGTGGGGGGGAGGGTCCCGTGGCGACCGGACTATTACGCGGAGAGGAGGACGTTTGAGTGGGGAGTCGCGCTGGGGGGGGGTAGGAGTCGTCCCGCTTCTCGCGGCATCCGTCCTGCTTGATCCGTCCGGCTTCATCCGTTGCGCGGGCTCCGTCCCGTCGTTAGGCGGATGAAGGATTCGGAAGAGGCTGCTGGCGGGGGCGAGCGGGACTGATGGGTCGAACACCCGGTGGTGCAGACTCGCATACGGCGACGGGTGGGGCGGGACGCCGGCGAGCGTGTACGTCGGACGACGCAGCGGGACGTGCGAGATGGCGCGGGACAGGAACCGCGGACGGAGTGAGGCGCGGACGACGACCGCGGGACGGAGCGCCCGGCCAGGCAGGGCGCATGCGGGACGGGTACGGCGAGGGGGGTCGCGGGATTCGTTCCGCTCGTGGCCGTCCCGCCCTTCGCTCGACCCGTGCTCGCTGGTTCCGTCCCGCCCCCGCGTCATCCGTCGCGCCTGACCCGTCCGGCCGCGTCCGCCTCGCCGGACCCGGGCACGCCGGCTCCGTCCCACGCCGTGCGCGTGCCCGCCCCTCCCGTGCACGCCCGCGCGGGTCCTGTGTCGCCCTGAGGCCCCGACCGGCCGCTCGTCCTGTCCCGCGGGTCTTCGTCCGCGCTCCTCTCCGTCCGCAGGTCCTGTCCCGCGCCATCTCGCACGTCCCGCTGCGTCGTCCGACGTACACGCTCGCCGGCGTCCCGCCCCACCCGTCGCTGGCCCGAGTCTGCACCACCGGGTCTTCGACCCATCAGTCCCGCTCGCCCCCGCCAGCAGCCTCTTCCGAACCCCCAGCCCGCCTAACAACGACGATGGGTACGGCGGGACGGATCGAGCGGGACGGATCCAGCGCGACGGATCCAGCGGGACGGATCCAGCGCGACGACTCAAGCGGGCCGAGTCCTGCGCACCCTCCTCACCTCCCCGTATCCTACCCCCTTTCGGAACACCCCTTCCCTCGTCTCCCCCTCTGCCTCCACCAGCAGCGCGCGAATACTCCCCGCGTGCGCCACCGCGACCACCTCCGTCTTCGCTTCTTCCCTCGCCCTCTCCTCCACCTCGCGCAGCCACTCGCCCGCTCGCGCGATCACGTCGCCGAACCCCTCCCCTCCTGGCGTTCTCGCATCCTGCCAGTTCGCCATCCACTCGCCGAACGCCTCGCCATCGTCGCGCTCGATTTCCGCCCAGAGTTTCCCGTCCCATCGTCCGAAGTGCATCTCGCGCAGCCGGGCGTCGGAGGGGATCGGAGCCGTGAGTCCCCATCCCTCGGCGAGCAGTTGGGCCGACTCGCGCGCGCGGAGCAGGTCGCTCGAGATGAGGAGGGGAGCGTGGGGGAGGGTCCAGCGCGCGGCGAGGTGGGCGAGGGTGTCGTGGCCTGCGGGCGCGAGCGGCAGGTCGGTGTGCCCGATGCAGCGGCCTTCCGCTCCGTCGATCTCGCCATGGCGGACGAGGTAGACCGTCACGGGAGCGCCTAACGTCGCAGCCACGCCGAGGCGAGCAGGAGGTAGGTCGTCAGTTCGACCATCTGGTTGGCCGCGCCGAGGCAGTCGCCCGTCATCCCACCGAGCCGGCGGCGGAAGTAGCGGGCGGCGAGGGCCGTGACGAGGGCGGCGAGGGCGAGGGCCGCGGCGATCGCGGCGCGGCCCAACGGAGCGAGGGCGAGGGCGGTGACGAGCACCGCGGTCAGCGTGCCGGCGGCGAGCCGTGGGGCGGTCACGCTCGCCGCGAACGGGCGGCCCTTCGCGCCGGGCTCCTCGTCCGGGCGTACGTACGGCAGGGCCCAGATCAGCGGAAGGCTCGACCAGCGGCCGAGGGTGTGGGCGACGACGAGGGCGCGGACCGCGGTGCCCGGGTGGGCATCGGTGATCGCGGCGAGCGCTCCGACCTTGGCCAGCAACGCGAGCACGAGGCCGACCGCGCCGTACGAGCCGATGCGGCTGTCCTTCATGATCGCGAGCACCTGCGGCTTTTCCCACCCTCCTCCAAAGCCGTCGCAGCTGTCGGCGAGCGCGTCCTCGTGGAACGCACCGGTGAGCCACACCGTCGCCGCGGTCGACAGGGCCGCCGCGACGAACGGTGGCCAGACGCCCGCCGCGGCCCACAGCACCCCCCCGCCCGCGACGCCGACGATCACGCCGACGAGGGGGAAGTACGCCGTCGAGCGCGCGAGGTGGGAGGGGTCGTAGCCTACCCAGCGCGGGCACGGAATGCGCGTCAGGAACATCACCGCGGTGAGGACCACGCGGAGTTCGTCGAGCACGGAGGCCGCTCCTACCCGCTGACGGCGGTCGCGTCGGGCCGGCAGTCGAGCAGCACCGCCGAGGCGTTAGGCTGGGCCACCGACCAGAACGCCTCGCGCGGAAGGGCGCGGGCGTGCAGCAGGATCACGCGGTTCACGTGGCCGTGGGCGAAGACGGCGATCGTGCCGCCGGCGTGCTCGCCCAACAGCCGGTTCCACGCGGGCAGGACGCGCGCGGCGAGGGCGGCGAGCGACTCACCGCCCGGGGGAGTGACCGTCCAGGGATCGTCCGACCAGCGCGCGTCGAGGTCGGGCCAGCGCGCGCGGCGTTCGTCCGGCGCGACGCCCTCCCACGCTCCGTAGCCGAACTCGCCGAACGCGGGGACCGGGTGCGCGACGAGGGCGAGCCCGCCCGGGCCGCGGCCGGCGAGGACGACCTCGGCCGTCTCGCGCGCGCGGGCGAGGGGGGAGGTGTAGACCGCGTCGAAGGCGACGGGAGCGAGGCGCAGGGCGAGGGCCGCCGCCTGCGCACGGCCGTGCGCGGACAGCGCCACGTCGCGCGATCCCTGATACACCCCACGCGCGTTCCACTCCGTCTCGCCGTGCCGGACCAGCGCGACGCGCGTCGCGGCCACGCCGCGCACGACTTCCCACGTGGTCGGGACCGCGTCCGCGGCGCTGCCGAACACGACCCGGGCCTCCGTCACAACTCGATGCCCGGCTGGGCGCCGATGCCCTGGTCCGTGTACGGGTGCTTGACGACGCGCATCTCGGTGACGAGGTCGGCCGCGGCGACGAGCGCTTCGGGCGCGTCGCGGCCGGTGACGACGACGTGTGTCCCCGTGGGGCGCGCGCGGATCGCCTCGAGCACCTCGGCCAGCTCCAGCCAGCCGTAGTTGAAGGCGTAGGTCATCTCGTCGAAGATGAGCACGTCGAACTCGCCCCCGGAAAGCGCGGCCCGGCACCGCTCCCACCCCGCCTCCGCGAGCGCGCGGTCGGCGGCGATGTCGTCCGACAGCCAGGTGAAGCCGTCGCCTAACGGAACGATCTCGACCCCGAGGCGCGCGGCGGCGAGGTGCTCGCCGTAGGGGTTCGCGGCGCTCTTGATGAACTGGAACATGCCGACGCGCATGCCGCGCCCCGCGGCGCGGAGGAGCAGGCCGAGCGCGGCGGTCGTCTTCCCCTTGCCGTGGCCGGTGTTGACGATGAGCAGGCCGTGGCGCCGCTCGCGCGGTGGGACGCGGTACGGGC
>DASWUT010000302.1:0-2512 GCA_036401455.1 Gemmatirosa sp.
CCGCCGCCACCCCTCGCCGGTCGAACGCGCGGCCGAGCAGGACAGCGAGCAGGCTTCCACGTCCGCCGTGCAGCGGCGTCGCGACGCCACGTTCCGCGAGCTGCTGCCGAACGAGTGACGGCGGTGTCGGCGACGCCCCACGCTGACCTCGGCGGGCACGCAGGGGCGCACGCTGCCCCGCGCGCGCCGGCGACGCCGGGGGTGTCCGGGCCCGAGGCGCGGTCGCGACGCCTCGCCGCGGCCGTCGTCGTCGCCGCGGTCCTCGCCGGCGGCGCACTCGGCGTCGCGGCCGACCGCCTCGCGCTCGCCCGGCAACCGACGCCCACGCCGCGCGCCCTCGACGCCTTCGCCGCCGAGCTCGGCCTCTCGCGCGCGCAGCGCAGCGCGGTCGATTCGATCATGGACGCGCGGCGGCGCGCGATCGAGGTCGTCGTCGCCCCCGTCCGGTCGCAGCTCGACTCCATCCGCGCCGCGGGCCGCCGGGACATCCGCCAGCGACTCACCCCCGACCAGCAGGCCCGCTTCGACGCGTACGTCGCGCGCCTCGAGCAGCAGGAGCGCGCGGAGCAGTCTGGACGGCGATGAGCGGGTGACGCGCGGACGTTCGATGGCGCAGCGGACCCGACGCGCGGCGCGTTCGTTCGTTAGGCAGCACCCGAGACCCTTCGCGGCGCTCAGGATGACCCCTGGCGCTCCACCGAGCACTCTCCTCCTCCCGTGCGCCTCCTCCCCGGCCCCCTCGCTGCGGCCCTCCTCCTCGCCGTATCGGCCGTCCCCGCCGCCGCGCAGCCCCTGCTTCCCGCGGCGCGCGACACGGCCGCGCGCGACGACCGCCGCTTCGAGTTCACCGCCCGCGGCCCGTACCGCCCCGACGTCCCGCGCCCCGAGGCGCTGCTCGGCTATCCGTTAGGCGCACGCAACACCCAGTACGGCGAGCAGGAACGCGTGCTGCTCGCGATCGCCGGCGCCGCGCGCGACCGCGTGCGCGTCGAGGAGCTCGGCGCCTCGCACGAGGGGCGCCGCATGCGCCTCTTCGTCGTGAGCGCCCCCGAGAACGTCGCCCGCCTCGACGCGATCCGCGCCGACCTGGGGCGACTCGCCGACCCGCGCACGCTCGCGACGGGCACCGCAGGCACGGGCGAGGCCGAGGCGATCGCGCGGCGCACGCCCGCCGTGGTGTGGATCTCGGAGAGCGTGCACGGCAACGAGTCGCCCGGATTCGAGAGCGGGATGCAGCTCCTGTATCAGCTGGCCGCGAGCACCGAGCCCGCGACGCTCGCCGCCCTGCGCAACACCGTCGTCGTCATCAATCCCAGCTCCAACCCCGACGGCCACGAGCGCTTCGCGGTCTGGTACAACTCGGTCGGGCGGAGCGACCCGGCCAACGACGCCTACGAACATCGCGAGCCGTGGAGCATCCAGGGACGCTTCAACCACTACCGGTTCGACATGAACCGCGACGTGATCGCGAGCACCCAGCCCGAGGTGCAGGCGATCATGGCCGGCATGCTGCGCTGGCACCCACAGGTGACCGTCGACCAGCACGGGCAGGTGCCGACGTACTTCTTTCCGCCTGCCGCGCGGCCCGTCAACGCCAACATCGGGCCCGAAAGCGACAAGTGGCTGGCCGCCATCGGCCGCGCCAACGCGGCGGCGTTCGACGCGCAGGGGTGGCAGTACTTCGTGCGCAACGAGTTCGACCTCTACTACCCGGGGTACTGGGACACCTGGCCGTCGCTCAACGGCGCGACGGGGATGACCTACGAAACCGACGGCGGCGGGTGGAAGGGCACGCTCTGGCGCCGCGACGACGGCTCGCTGCTGTCGTTCCGCGACGGCATCGCCAAGCACTGGACTACGGCGATGGCGACCATCGAAGCGACCGCCGCGCGCGCCGCCGAGCGCCTCGTCGACTACGGCACGTTCCGGCGGCGCGCGGTCGAGTTGGGACGAAGCGGCCGGATGCGCGAGGTCGTGCTCGTTCCCGGTGCGGACCCGCAGCGCGCCGCGGAACTCGCCGCCGCCCTCGTGCGTGCGGGGATCGAGGTACGCCAGACCAACGTGGCCGTGTCGAGCGCCCGCGCGCACGCCTACGGCGCGGGCTCAGCCGTCGAATCGCCTAACGCGGCCGGCACGACGCGCCACTTCGAGCCCGGCGCCTACGTCGTCGACCTGGCGCAGCCCCAGGGCCGGCTCGCGCGGGCGGTGCTCGAGCCCGCCCCCGCGCTCGACTCCACCTTCGCGCGCCGCCAGGTCGAGCGGTTCCAGCGCAACCTGCGGCGCGGCGCCAACGCGGGCGGCGAGGAGGCGGAGTTCTACGACATCACCGCATGGTCGCTCCCGGTCGCGTTCGGCGTCGAGGCGTACTGGACCGAGGATGCGTCGAGCGGCGGCGGCGGTCGACTCCTCGCGCTGCCCAACGGCGCGACACCGGGCACCGCGTCCGCCGCGGCCGCGCTCCCCGGTCCTCCCGTGGCGCCCGCGCCGGCAACCGGGGGCACCGAGTACGCGG
>DASWUT010000303.1:0-1579 GCA_036401455.1 Gemmatirosa sp.
ATCGCTGCCGCGACGGCTACGCCGCGGAGCCGGTAGGTGTGGCACGCAGCGGAGCAGACGGCGGACGCGCGGGGGGCGGGCATGGCGGTCGAGGTTGAGGGATACCAGACGGTTGCCTAACTGGCGACTAACGCTTGCCGATCATTCTTCAACGACCCGCGTGCTGCCGCCCGTGCGCGGCGACGCACGCGGCGTACGCGTCGCTCGCCTCCTCGGGCGCCATCGCGCGCAACGTCTGCCGCGCCTGCACACCGAGGCATCCGGGCACGGCGGCACGCACCGCAGCCATCAGCGCGGTCCACGTGATCGGCCAGATGCGCACCAGCCCCGAGCCGCCGGCGGCGGCGACGTGCGCGCCATCCGGCGAGAATGCGACCGCCGTGAGCGGCACGTTCGTCCTCGGTGTGACGAGCGGCGTTCCCGTGCCGTTGACGTTCCAGACGCGCACCGTGCCGTCGTCGGCGATCGTCGCGACCGATCGCCCGTCCGGCGAGAACACGGCGCTGCGCACCTTGTCCGTGTGCCCGCGCAGGACCACCGAGTCGCCGGTCGCGACGTCCCAGACGATCGCCGTGCGGTCGGCGCCAGTGCTGGCGATGTGCCGCCCGTCGGGCGCGAAGACGGCGCTCAGCACCGCATCGTGATGCCCCGAGAGCACGCGCCGAGGCGTCGTGACGCCCGCGTCCCACACCCGCACCGTCGCGCCCTCGGCGGTGACGACGGAGCGGCCGTCCGGGCTCGCCGCGCCGGCCGGCACCGCCGGGGCCGTCGCACGAGGCGGCCCCGGCGGGTCGAGCCCATCCGCACTCCATACGACGAGCGCGCCGTCACCCCGCACGGCCACCACGCGCGCGCCGTCGCGGCTGTAGGTCAGGTCGCGCAGGTCGGGCGGGATCGCCGCGAGGGTGCGCGCGGGCGCGCCCGAGTCGACCGCGTTCCACACGCGCACCACCCCGGCTTCCGACGCGGCGAGCACCCGACCGCCCGTCGGATCGAACGCCAGCCGCGCGACGTCGCCGGGTGGCGCCTGCAGAAGCGGGACGACGCCTTGCCGCTCCGTGTCCCACAGGCGCACGCGGCGGTCGACCGCGGTGGTCACCAGCCAGCGACCGTGCGACGCGAAACGCACCGTGCGGACCCGCGCGGGGTGGGCCAGCTCCAGCACAGGGTTGCCGGCGAGGGCGTCGCCGTGCGCGATGCGCCAGATCCGCGCGGAACTGTCGTCGCCCACCGACGCGGCGGTGCGCCCGTCGGGTGCGACCGCGACCGCCTGAACGGTGCCCGTGTGCGTGCCGATCGAATCCGCCGGCTGTCCCGCCATCGGCGTGCCGGGCAGGTGCCAGGCGAGCACGTGCGTGCCGCTCGCCCCGAGCACGCGCCCATCCCCGATGAGCGCGGCGGCGACGGTGGGCATGTTGTCCGGCGGGTGCAGATCCAGCTGAAACATCGGCGCGTCGTGCGCGGCGTGGCGGCCGCGCACGACGTTCCACACCCGGATGATGCCGGTGGCCGCCGTCGTCACGAGCCGTGTCCCATGCGGATCGAACACGGCACGAGCGAGGAACTGGTTCGAGTCGAG
>DASWUT010000304.1:0-4126 GCA_036401455.1 Gemmatirosa sp.
GAACCGCTTCGGCTCGGTCGACGAGATCGGCGTCTTCCGCATGACGCAGGGCGGCCTGCTCGCCGTCGAGAACCCGTCCGAGCTGTTTCTCGGCGACCGCACGAGTACCGCCAGCGGGAGCGCCGTGACCGCCCTGCTCGAAGGCACACGCCCGGTGCTCGTCGAGATCCAGGCGCTCGCGGCGAAGGCCGGCTACGGCACGCCCCAGCGGGTCGCGACGGGCTACGACGGGCGCCGACTCGCGCTGCTGCTCGCCGTGCTCGACAAGCGCGCGGGGCTCAATTTTTCACAACTCGACGTTTTTCTGAACGTCGTCGGCGGCGTCCGGATGACCGAACCGTCCGGCGACCTCGCGGTCGCGGCTGCGCTCGCGTCGAGCATCTACGATCGCGCGCTTCCGCGCGACGCGGTCTTCCTCGGCGAGGTCGGGCTCGGCGGCGAGATCCGCCCCGTCTCGCAGACCGAGCGCCGGCTCGCCGAAGCGGCGAAGATGGGGATGCGCACGGCGTACGTCGCCGAGCGAGGAGCGCCGAAGCGGGGCGTCGCGGACATCCGCGCGGTGCCCGTGCGGACGATCGGCGAGCTGTTCGAGCGCACGTTCGCGTGACCCGCCCGTGATCCGCTCTGCATGACCGACCCACGGTCTGACGAACCGGCGCGCGACCCGCTTCCGCGGCCACGGCGCATCATCCCGCCGCGCGAGGTCACCGGGTTGGCGCGCCGCGAGCCGTCGGGCGACAACGACGCCGTCGTGCGCGACGTCGGCGTGGTGATCGTCGCGGCAGGCAGCGGCACGCGCGTCGGCGGACCGGAGCTGAAGCAGTTCCGGTGGGTCGCCGGCCGACCGATGCTGCTGCACAGCGTGCAGACGTTCATGGCGCGCCCCGACGTGCACACGGTCGTCGTCGTCCTGCCGCGGTCCCATGCCGCCGACCCGCCGCCGTGGCTCTTCCAGTGCGACCTCGACCGGCTCCTCGTCTCGGTCGGCGGCCGCGAGCGGTCGGAGAGCGTCGCGAATGGTCTCGAAGACCTGCCCGACGAGGTCACGACCGTGCTCGTGCACGACGCCGCGCGACCGCTGGTTGGCGACGCGCTGATCGCGCGTGTGATCGACGAGGCCAGACGCGGGAACGGCGCGGTGCCCGCGCTACCGGTCGTCGACACGCTCAAGGAGGTCGATGACGCAGGGCGGATCGTGCGAACGGTCGACCGCACGCGGCTGTGGCGCGCCCAGACGCCGCAGGGGTTCCCGCGCGCGGCGCTCGCCCGCGCGCACGCCGAGGCGCGGCGCGATCGGCGGTCGGGGCTGACCGACGATGCCGCGCTCTTCGAGCGCGGGGGGCTGCCCGTCGTCATCGTCCGTGGCAGTGAGCGGGCGCTCAAGGTCACCGACGAGGCCGATTTCGCGCGCGCCGACGCGCTCAGCACGCTGGCGGAATGAGGCCGGTGCGACGTCACGTTCGGGCGGCCGCGTGACGCGCGCGTGACGCCGCAGTCGATCCCGTTCTGGTCGCCGGCCGAAGTCGAAGCGTCGTTGAGCGGCACGATCGCGCACCTGCACGCGGGACGCGTCCTCGCGTACCCCACCGAAACGGTCTACGGCTTCGGCACCGCGCTCGACCACGCGAGCGTCGAGACGCTCGTTCGCATGAAGCGGCGCCCGCCGGGGAAGCCGTTCCTGATCCTCGTCGATGGCGGCGCGATGATCGACCGGCTCGGTCTGCAGCTGACGCCGGCGGCGTCGCGGCTCGCCGCGCGTCACTGGCCGGGCCCGCTCACGCTCGTGCTGCCCGGCGGAGAACGACGCGTGCCGGCTCGACTGCGCGGCCCCGAGGGCGGCGTCGCGGTCCGGTGGACGCCGCATCCGGAGCTGTCGCGGCCGATCCGAGCGTATGGCGAGCCGATCACGTCCACGAGCGCGAACCGTCCCGGCGTGGCGCCGGCGATGCGCGCCGGCGAGATCATCGCACAGTGGCCGGACGCAGTCGTGCGCGGAACGCTGCGCGTACTCGATGGCGGCCGCATCCCCGACTCGCCGCCGTCGACGGTCGTCGACTGCACCGGCCGTCTTCCGCGCGTCATTCGCCCGGGCGCGATCAGCGCCCGCATTCTTCGCGAGAGCGTTCCGGACCTCGTCGGGGACGCCTGAGGTATCAGAAACATGCGCCTTCTCTTCGTCTGTACTGGAAATACGTGTCGCAGCGCCATGGCCGAAGGGATCGGGCGCGCGATCGCAGCTGAACGGGGATTGCAGGACGTGTCCGTCGAGAGTGCCGGGACGGGCGCAGCGCCGGTGCCCCGCGATCCGGACGTGCCGGGGCCGGGCGCGTCGGACGGAGCGCTCCTCGTCGCGCTCGAGCATGGCATCGATCTCAGCGAGCATCGCTCGCGCCCGCTGACGCCCGAGTTGATCGAGGCGGCCGACCTCGTGCTCGCGATGGGTGGGCGGCATCTGGAGCGCGCGGTCGAGTTGGGCGGCGCGGGGAAGTCGCACCTGCTGACGGCCTTCGCGACCGACGGTCGCGCGCGGCACGGCATCGACGATCCCTTCGGTGGATCGCTCGACGCGTACCGGGCGACCTTCGCCGAGCTCGACCGCGAGGTGCGCCGCGCCTTCGATCGGCTGGCCGCGACGCGCGAGCCCGACGCGAGTTCGTCGACCGGCTGACCGCGGCGCGACGTTTCGCCCCAGGCGCAACGTTTCGATGCAGTGCGCGGTGCGCGGCCGTGGTACCATGTCGCATGCACTACGGGCCGCTCGACGCCACCGAAGCCCCGCCGCTGCGACGGCCCTCGCGGCTCGTGCTCGTGGGGCACCCGGTCGCACACTCGCTCTCGCCAACGTTTCAGAACGCCGCGCTCGGCGCTGCGGGGCTGGGCGTTCGGTACGAAGCGGTCGATGTTGTCCCGGCGGACCTGCCCGCTGTGTTGACGGAATTCCGCGCGTCGCGCGTCGCCGGCAACGCGACGGTGCCACACAAGGCTGCGGTCCGATCGGCGTGTGACCGGCTGACCGCGTCGGCCCACGACGTCGGCGCGGTGAACACGTTCTGGTGCGCCGACGACGGCGCGTTGGTCGGCGACAACACGGACGTTGCGGGGGCGGCCGCGGCGATCCGCGTCGTCGCGCCTGCGATCGCGCACGGCGCGCCCGCGCGCGTCGCGCTCCTCGGCGCTGGCGGCGCAGCCGCGGCGCTGATCGCCGCGGTCCGCGCCGTGTCGCCGCAGAGCACGCTCGCCGTGTGGGCCCGCGGCGCGACGCGCGCGGCCGCGCTCGCCGAGCGGTTTGGTGACGTGGTGGCGGTCGCCCGCACGATCGACGATGCGTTAGGCGCAGCCGATCTCGTCGTCAATGCGACGCCGCGCGGGCTGTCCCCGGCCGACGAGCTGCCGTGTCCGATCGCCGCGATTCCGCCGAGCGCGGCCGTCCTCGACCTCGTCTACGGTCCCGACGAAACGGCATGGGTCCGGGCCGCGCGCGCTTCGGGGCTTCCGGTACACGACGGACTCGTCATGCTCGTCGAACAGGGCGCGGCCGCGTTCGCGCGCTGGTTTGGGGTCGAACCCGATCGAGCGTCGATGTGGGCCGCCGTCCGCGCGCGGACGGGACGCGTGCCGCCAGCTGAAACCGCGCGGTGGTGACCGACGGTCGCGCGCCGCGCTCTGTTCTCGCCGTCGCACGCGGAACGGCGCGTCAGCTGCTCGACTTCGTGCTCCCCGGTGCCTGCGTGGCCTGCGAGGCGCCGATTCGGCTGACACCGTCGCAGGGCGTCCTCTGCGGCCGATGTTGGGCGGGCATGCCGTGGCTCGCGCATCCGCGGTGCGACCGCTGCGGGCACCCGCGCGCGGTCGGCATCGCGTCGCAGGCCGCGGCGTGCGCCTGGTGCGCGCTGCTGCCGCCGTACGTGCGCGCGTGCCGGTCGGCGTGTTGGGTGCCGGCCGGGCCGGGCGGGGACATGGTGCGCGCGCTCAAGTTTGGCGGCTGGCGAGCTGCCGCGCCCGCGATCGGGGCGCGCGTTGGTGGACTCGACTGGCCGCACGACGTCGTAGATGAGCGCGTCGCGGCGGTGCCGGTCCCGCTCGGCGCTCGCCGCCTGCGCGAGCGTGGATACAACCAGGCGAGCCT
>DASWUT010000305.1:0-7515 GCA_036401455.1 Gemmatirosa sp.
GCCGTCCTGCTCGAACAGGTGCGCGACGGCGCCGAAGCCGTGATCGTCGCCGACCGCGTGCTCGCCTCACTCTCGCGACCCGCACGCGTCGGCGACCAGCAGGTGGTGCCGCGCGCGAGCGTCGGCCTCGCCCTGGCCGGCCCCGGCACGACCGCGGACGAACTCGTGCGCGACGCCGACGTCGCCATGTACCACGCCAAGCGCAAGGGTGCGGGGGGGTACGAGCAGTTCGAACCGTCGATGCGCGAGCTCGTCGTGCTCGACCGCGCGCTCGAGGCCGACCTGCGCGTGGCGGTCGACGAGGGCCAGTTCGAACTCGTCTATCAGCCGATCCTGCGGCTCGGCTCGGAGACGCCCGACGACGCGGTGCCCGCCGCCGCGTGCGATTCCGCCAACCTGACGGGCGCGGAGGCGCTCCTCCGCTGGCGGCACCCGACGCGAGGCCCGGTCGCGCCGGGCGAGTTCATCGCGGTCGCCGAGCGGACGGGAGTCATCGTGCCGATCGGCCGCTGGGTGGTCCGGGCCGCCTGTCGCGAGGCCGCGGGGTGGCCTCCGGGCCCGCACGGTCCGCTGACCGTGGCGGTCAACGTGTCGGCGCGGCAGCTCGCCGATCCGGGGCTCCTCGAGGACGTGGCCGGGGCCCTCGCCGTGTCCGGCCTCGCCCCGCACCGGCTGCTGCTCGAGATCACCGAGACCGCGCTCGCCGACGGGTCGGACGTGACGCTCGGGCGGCTCCGTGCCCTGAAGGCGTTAGGCGTACAGCTCGCGATCGACGATTTCGGGACGGGCTATTCATCGCTCGCCTACCTGCAGCGGTTTCCGGTGGACGTGCTGAAGATCGACAAGGCGTTCGTCGATGGCGTGCACGGCACGGCGACGTCCGGGCCGGCGATCGTGCGGGCCATCGTGGCGCTCGGCCACGCGCTCGGATTGCGCACGGTGGGCGAGGGTGTCGAGACCGCGGCGCAGTGCGCCGCGCTCCGCGCGCTGGGTTGCGGATACGGTCAGGGCTACCTGTTTGCGCGGCCGCTACCCCCGGGCGAGCTGGCCGCACGGTTCGGCGCAGCCGCGGCGCGGCGCGAGGCGGGGTTGGCCGGCGTGGCGTAGGCGCGCGTCGACCGGGCGGACGCGAGAGCGGGGCCGGCGCGGCGGCGCATGGTGCCGTGCATGGTGCCGTGCATGGCGCGACGCGCGGCGGCGATGAATATTGGGCGCCGCTCATAGCGCGGCCGACTGGCCGGACCGCGCCCCCTCGTCCCGGAGCCCTGCATGCGTCCGCCCCCTCGCCCCGCGCTGACGCCCTCGGCCGGTCCTCGGCCACGACGACGCCGCACTGCGAGTGGTGACCGTCAACCACGACCCCTGGGGCGCCGCGTGGCGGCAGCGCGACGACGACGTACTGCGGAGCCCCGCGTTCCGCCAGGCGCTCAAGGACAACGGCGTCGTGCGCGTCCGCTGGAAGGACCTGCAACGCGTCGCCCTCGTCCCGTGACGACGCGACACGCGACCTCACACGCGACGACCCACCGATGACCCTGCTCTCGCCCCCACGCTCGCCCGTTCGCGCGCCGGCGCGCACGGTAGACCTGCCACGCGCGCCGCGGACTGCGCCTAATGTACTGCCGGCGGTCGCCGCGGGCGGTGCTCGCGTCGCGGCGGTGGACGTGCTGCGCGGCGTCGTGATGGTCCTCATGGCGCTCGACCACACGCGCGACTACTTCGGCAACGCGGCCGCGAACCCGACCGACCTGGCGACGACGACGCCGGCGCTGTTCTTCGCGCGATGGGTGACGCACGTGTGTGCGCCGACCTTCTTCCTGCTCGCCGGCGCGGGCGCGGCGTTGGCGCTCGGCCGGCGCGGGCGCGCGGGGCTCTCGCGCTTTCTGCTCGCCCGCGGGATGTGGCTCGTCGTGCTGGAGCTGACGGCGATGCGGTTCCTGCTCCAGTTCAACGGGGACTATCGCCTGACGGTGCTCACCGTGCTCTGGGCACTCGGCTGGTCGATGGTCGCGCTCGCCGGGCTCATGTGGTTGCCGACGGCGGGAGTCGTCGCCGTCGGCGCGGGGATGATCGCGCTCCACAACCTGGCGGATCGCGTGCCGTCGACGGCGTTCGGTGCCTTCGCGCCGCTCTGGACCGTGCTGCACGTGCCCGGCTTTCTCGTGCAGACGCCGCGCGTGACGGTGTTCGCCGCCTACCCGCTCGTGCCGTGGGTCGGCGTCATGGCGGTCGGGTATGGACTTGGCCGCGTGCTCGCGTGGCCGGCCGAGCGCCGCCGTCCCGTGCTCCTCCGCTCCGGAATTGCGCTGACGGTCGCGTTCGTCGCGCTGCGGGCGCTCAACGTCTACGGCGACCCGCGCCCGTGGGCGACGCAGCGGGACGCGCTCTTCACCGCGCTCTCGTTCGTCAACACCACCAAGTACCCGCCGTCGCTGCTCTTTCTGGCGATGACGCTCGGGCCGGCGCTCCTCGCGCTCTGGTGGCTTGACGCGCGTCTGGACACGGCGTCGACACGGTCGCCCCGTCCAGTACGTCCGCTGCTCGCGTTCGGGCGCGTGCCGCTGTTCTACTTCGTCCTGCACATGACGCTGATCCACGCGCTCGCCACCGTCGTCTGCGCGGTGCGCTACGGCGGCGTGCACTGGATGACCGAGTCGCCGAGCCTCGATCGGTACCCGGTGACGCAGCCGCCGGGCTGGCCGATGCCGCTACCAGCGGTGTACCTGGTTTGGGCGATCGTCGTCGTGCTGGCCTATCCATGCTGCCGATGGTACGCGGCGCTCAAGGCGAGGCACCCGGCCGGATGGTTGAGCTATCTCTGACGCCGTGCGCGGCGCATCAGGGCCGGATCGCGACGACCTTCGTTCCCGGGGCGCTCGCACCGGCCGACACGTAGCCGATCGCGCCGGGTGACGCGGCCACGTACGACAGGACAGCCGCGTCGCCCGCCTTCTCTGGCGGTGGCGTACCGCGCCCCGAGAAGATCTGCTGCTGCCAGTACGCACTGACCTGCGCCATCTGCTTGCCGAGCACGGTTCGGGAAAACGCGGCGCGGACGGGCGAGGCGGAGCCCAGATCGACGGGCGTCACTTCGGCCCCGCCAGGCCAGCGGGTCTGGCGCTTCAGGAACATCGCCGCGACCACGTCGCGGCTGACCGACGTCATCGGGTTGTCGGCGTTCACCACGACCTTGTACTCACCGGGCTGCGCGTGCGCTGCACGCGCGCCGAGCACGAGACACGTCGCCAGCGCGGCGCAGAGCACCCGGATAGCGCCACGTTTCGCGGCCGTTCGGATCGGGAGCATCGAGGTCACGTGACCGTCGCCCCGTTCAGAAACTGAACTGCGCACCGAAGCGCACCAGGGTCGTGTGCGTGCGCAGCTGGCCGGACTCGATGACCTCGGCCAGGCGCTCGGGATCCGGAGTCGAGAGTCGGTTCCCCGACACGCGGTGCACGTCCAGCTTGACGACCTTCGTCGGCGACAACCAGTAGTTGATCCCGGCGACGCCCTCATCGTGCCGTTCGAGCGACGGCGCGCGCGCGGCGTTAACGCCCGCGAAGGTGTTCCGCAGGCGATCGTACAGCAGCGCGCCCTGCCAGTGCGTCGTGAAGGCGTACGCGGCCTCGATGTACCCGCCCGTCGCCAACTCATCGTGGACCTGCACCTGATGGGCGAGTTCGCTGCGCAGCGTCCACCGGTCGTGCAGATACTCGATCTGCGCGCCGCCCACGGTGCGGCGGTGGCCGACGCTGTCAGCGACCGTCCCCGTGTATGCGGACGCGCCCACGCTCAGACCATCGACCGGCGTGGTGAGCACGGCGCGCGCGCCGACCATGTCGCGGGTCGTTTCGGACTCGGTCTCGTCGCTCGCGCTCGCGAGCGACTCGCCGCGATAGTACGCCTCGGGCGCGTGGTACTTCATGAGCTTCTGCCCCCCGACATACGCGTCGTAGTCGACCGTCCAGCCCCGCCCGACGCTGCCGCGTCCCGTGAGGCCGAGGCCGCGGTACGCCTCGCCGGCGAAGCCGACCGGCCCGTACACGCCCTGGGGCAGCGAAAGGAACGGGCGGAGGGTCCCGACGTCGTAGACCTCCGTGTATATGCCGAACGGCTGCTTCACCTGCCCGGCTCGCAGGCGGAGCTGATCGGAGAACTTGTATTCGGCGAAGGCGAAGTCGATCTCGACCAGCTCCGCGTCGTCGCCCGTGTTGCATTCGGCCTGCGCGTCCGCGCGGAGGTGCCTGCCCGCGGTCAGGGTCGTGTTCAGCGCGAAGTTGGCGAGCCGGTAGTCGCCGCGGTTGGCCCCGCCGAGGTAGACGTTGTCGTCGGACGTCCGGCCGTAGCTCCACGAGCCGTACCCGTGCAGGTCGAGCTTGGGCGATGCATCCTGCGCGCGCGCGGGCGCAGCTGCGACGACGCACAGCGCGCCGAACGCGAGGCAGCGAGCGAGGGGGTGGGAGGGCATGGGCCGGCAGGATCGAAGGCGGGAGGGGCCGAAGCGCCTCGCGGCGGGTGGGACCTGCCTCGGAGACGAAGCGTCCGCGGCGCGCGCAACCGCGCGGCGCGCGGGCGTGACCCGAGGCACCCCCAGGCGTCTGCCTGCCACGGCCCGGCGGTACCGCTTCCGTTCGCTTCGGACATGTTCTCACCCATCGCTCACCTTCCCGGTCGGCGCACGGCCGCGTGGCGCGCGGCGGCGCGCTGGTACAGCCGGCAGTCGTTCGCCCGGAAGCTGGCCCTGTTTCCGGGGCTGACGGCGACGGCGCTCGGCCTCGTGCTGCTCGTGTCGATCGGGTTCGGGCTGGCGAGTGAACGCCGGCTCGCGCGAATGGGCGACACGTACTACCCGCGCGTCGAGCGCACCTGGCGGCTCGACGAGACGCTCGCCGCGCTGCAGCGCGGGCTGCAGGACGCGGCGGCGACGGGCGATGCCGACGACCTCGCGCGGGCCGACTCGCTCGCGCGCGTGTTTGCCGCGACCGTGGGGGCCGATGCTCGGCTTCAGCATCGTTTCGCCGATTACTTCGCGCTCGGCCGCGCCCTCACGCTGCGGATGCGGGCGGGCGAGTCGGGTGACGGGATGACGCGCGCGTTCACCACGTTCCACGCGCGCCACCGGGCGCTGCGCGCGGCACTCGACGCGGATGCGCGCGAGGACCGCAGCGCGATGCTGCGTGCGTTCGCCGACGAGCGCCTGCGGCAGCGCGCCGCTTGGACGGCGTCGCTCGTCATCACCCTGGGATTCGTCGTCGTCGTCGTCACGCTCGCGGGCATCGCGACGCGTTCACTCACGATTCCGCTGCGGCAGGCAGTGGGCGCCGCCGACCGAGTGGCCGAGGGTGACCTCGACGTGTCGCTCCCAAGTGCGGGCGAGGACGAGGTCGGTCAGCTGCTGCGCTCGATGGCGGGCATGGTGGCCAACCTGCGCCGAAGCGACGCGCGGTTCGGGGCGATCTTCAACCACGCCGCCGTGGGGATCGTGCTGCTCGACCCCGAGGGGATGATTCTCGAGGCCAACCGCGCCTTCCAGCAGATCGTCGGATATTCGTTGAGCGAGCTGCGCGCGATGCGCGCGAGCGACCTGGCGCTGCCAGAGGACGCCGTGATCACGCGCGACCCCGTGCGCAGCCTGATCGCGGGCGAGGTCGATCGCGTGACGGTCGAGATGCGGATCTGCCGGATGGATGGCGCGATCCGCCGCTGCGCGCTGACGATCTCGCGCGTGCCGACCCTCCGCGACGGTCAGGGGCTCGTGGGCATGCTGCAGGACGTGACCGAGCACCGTGCGCTCGAGGACGAGCTCGTATACCGGGCCTACCACGACGCGCTCACCGGGCTCGCCAACCGCGCGCGGTTCCAGGACCAGGTGGCGCAGGCGATCGAGCGCGCGACGGCGAGTGACACGGCCGCGAGCGTGGCGGTGCTTCTCGTCGACCTCGACGGGTTCAAGCTCGTCAACGACACGGCGGGGCACGCCGCGGGCGACGCGCTACTCAAGGAGGTCGCCGGACGGCTGCGTCACGCGACGCGCGGATGCGACGTGGTCGCGCGCCTGGGCGGCGACGAGTTCGCCGTCCTGCTCGACACGGTGCACGCCGAGGAGGACGCGCTGCTCGTCGCCGAGCGGATCGTCGCCGCGCTCGCGCGTCCGATCGCGGTGCACGGCACGTCGGCGGTGGTCGGAGCGAGCGTGGGGATCGCGCGCGGCGGGCACGTGCCGGGGATGCGCGATGCTGGTCGTGACGACGCGAGCGCCGACGCGGCGATCAGCCTTGGCGAGGCCCTGCTGCGCGACGCCGACCTCGCCCTCTACGCCGCAAAGGCGCGCGGTCGCGGCCAGGCGGTCGTGTTCGAGCCGGACATGCACGCTGCGGTGGTCGAGCGGCTCGGGCTCGAGGCGGCGCTTCGGCGCGGGATCGAGCGAGAGGAGTTCCACCTCGTGTACCAGCCCATCGTCGACCTCGCGACCGGCGCGCTGACCGGGGTCGAGGCGCTCGTCCGCTGGCAGCACCCAGCGCGCGGGCTCGTCTCGCCGGCGGAGTTCATCCCGCTGGCCGAGGAAACTGGGCTGATCCGGCCGCTCGGGCGGTGGGTGCTCGAAACTGCCTGCCGCCAGGGAGCGGCGTGGGGCGCGGACGCGTCGACGTTCTCGGTGACGGTCAACGTCTCGGGGCGCCAGCTGCAGCAGGCGGCGTTCGTCGCCGAGGTCGAGGCGGCGCTCGCGGCGACGGGGTTCGCGGCCGACCGCCTCGTGCTGGAGCTGACGGAGAGCACGGTCATTCACCATCCCGACGTCGCGCGCCGGCGACTCACGGCCCTGAAGGCGTTAGGCGTGCGGATCGCGATCGACGACTTCGGGACGGGGTACTCCGCGTTGAGCTATCTGCGGCAGTTCCCGATCGACGTGCTCAAGATCGACAAGAGTTTCATCGACGCGATCGCGCAGGGCGGCCAGCCAGCCGCGCTCGCGGCGGCGATCGTCGCGCTCGGCGACGCGCTGTCGTTGCGCACGGTGGCCGAGGGAGTGGAATCGACGGATCAGGCCGCCGCGCTCGAAGGAATGGGGTGTGCGCTCGGCCAGGGCTACCTGTTCAGCAGACCGCTCGCCGCCGACGCGCTGACCGCGTGGCTCAAGGGGCGGCAGCAGGCGAGCGTGAGTGCGCCGCGCGCGCCGGCGCGCGCGGCCGGCACGCGCCACCAGCTCGTCGGCGCCTAACGCAGCGTTCCCTCCAGCGCCGGCAGCGTCGTCGGGCCGAAGTTGACGTGGTACCGCGAGTCGACCAGCAGACGGTCGCCGCTGAAACGGAAGTCGAGCGTGGAGGCGAACGGGGTCTGCGGGGCGAGTAGCCGAAGGGTGAACACGCTGTCCGCCGTCCACGCGCCGCTCGCCGCCACCGCGGGGTGCGCCGGCACGCTGAGCAGCCGTTCCATTCCGTTCGCGAACCCGCCCGTACTGCGCGCCCACGTTCCCATCCCGATCGGCGTGCGCGTCTCGCCAGCAGCCGTGCGCAC
>DASWUT010000306.1:0-2556 GCA_036401455.1 Gemmatirosa sp.
GCGCGCCGGCCCCCGCCGTATGCTCCACCCGACGCGTGCGTCAGCTCGCGGCGGCGATGAAGTTTCCGGCGATCGCGAGCACCTGCTGCATCGTCAGCGGTTCGTCGAACGCCTCGCTCGCCGCGCCCGCGCCGGCGGACATGATGAGCGTGCTCACGTCGACGCCGCCCTGCATCACGTTGTCCTCGCCCGCGTAGGTCGCGGACGTGCCGGGGATGTCGGTCTGGTTCCCCGTGATCCACCCCTTGCCGAACGGGCCCATGTTCTGGAAGCCGCCGCGCAGGCGACGGATCTCGGACGCGTGGCGCGCCTCGACCGAGTGGATCGAGAGCGCGGCCGTGAGCACCGCCTTGTAGGGAATGAGGGCGGGCGCCTGCCCCTTGTATGCGCGCACGCCCGTATCCTCGAACGCCTGCGCGATGGCCTTGAACGTGGCGTAGTTGCTGAACACGTCCGGGAACGCGCCGTGCGCGGTGAAGTCGAACGCCGGGCTGGGGCGCGCCGAGGCGCCGAGCAACTGTTGAAGCGTCGTGACGTGCTGCGCCTCGTGCTGCTGGATCGTCGTGAAGATGGGCCGGTCGGCCGCAGGGATGAGGCCCGCGGTGCCCACGCCCTGCGTGTAGAAGCCGCTCTCGAGGTACTCGAGTGTGAGCGCGAAGTTGAGGACCGTGATCACGACGGCCGGCAGCCGCGTGGTCGCCTGCCCGTACGCGTCGTGCGCGAGGGCGGCGAGTGCGATCGGCGCGCTCGCCATCGCGAGCGCCGCGGCGGTGGCCGTCGACGTGCTGCGGCCGGCGGCGATCTCCGCGTGCTGCGTCGCGAGGCGTGCGGCGACCTCGGGTTCGGCTGCCTCGATCACGCCGAACAGTGAATGCGGGCGGCCCGCGTCGGCCGGGTGTTGGTCCATCACGTAGTCGGACATGTGGCCTCCGTCAGGCGTTGATGACGTGGATCGTGTCGATCACGTACTTGCCGGCGCTCGCGAGCACCGTCTGCGGCGTATAGCCCGCGTCGAACACGTCGGGCGCGAACGCGCCGGTGCCGGGGTTCAGGATGCTGCGGATGGCCGACGCGTGGCGCGCCTCGACCGAGACGATCTTGCCGGCGATCGTGAGGTAGGCGGCGTTGTGGATGTACTGCCCCGCGCCGTTGTACGCGTGGACGCCGAGGTCCTCGAACGCCTGCGCGGCGCCGAGCACGCCCGCGCGGGTCGTGAAGTCGATGCTCGTGAAGTTGGGCGTCAAGTCGCCGATCGCGGCCGACCCGAGGGCGGTCTTGAGGAACGCGCGGTGGATCGCCTCGTGGTCGCGCAGGTCGGTGAGCACGCGCAGCTCCGGCGCGCTGATCCCCGCGTACGGCGCGGAGAGCACCCGCGCGTAGAACGCGGCCTCGAGCTGCTCGAGCGCGTAGGCGTAGTTGAGCACACCGTAGTCCGAGCTGAAGTCGAGCGTGACGGTGATGCCGGCCGCGGCGGACGCGGCGCTCTGGGCGACCGCGCCGGCCTGGGTCGCGCGCGTCGGGTCGACGCCGCACGCGGCGAGGGCGACGGCCGCGCCGCCGAGTCCGGCGAGGCGGAGGAAGTCACGGCGGTGCTGGCCGCCGCGCCGCGCGTCCTGCGTTGGGTCGTTCCGGTCGATCGTGTCGTGCATGATCCCACCCTCGTTAGGCAATGGACGGCCGTTGAACATGTCTCGACGGTGCGCCCGCCGTCCGGCGGGTCACCGCGCGCTCGGAAGGAGCGGGGCGGCTGCGCGTGTCGTGCGCGTGTCGTGCGCGTGTCGTGCGCGTGCGAATGGCGGAGTACGCGGGCGCGGACTACGCGCGGACCCGCGCGGTGCGGCGGCGCCGGCGGGCGGCGGTCCCGAGGCCGAGCAGGCCGCCGGCGACGAGGGCGATGGTGGCCGGCTCGGGCGTGGCCGTCACGGCGATGTTGTCGAACAGCACGATCGGCTCGCGGAACGAGTCGAGTGCCGTCACGCGCACCGACGTGAGGCCGGCGAAGCCGTTCAGCGTCAGCGTCTGCAGGCCGGAGGCGGTGCCGAGGAAGCTGAACGTCTGCATCACGGTGCCCCCGCCGGCGAGCGACCCGACGAGCGTGATCGCCTCGTCGGCCCCGTAGAACGAGGCGAAGTCGATCGACTGCATCGAGAAGCTGCCGCCTCCGACGCGTCCGAAGTCGACCTCTGTGGCGGTCGGATCGTTGAGGAACAGGGCGGGGGAGCCAGTCCAGATCGCGGTCTCGGTGGGCCCACCGGTCGCGAAGCTGTACGGGGTGCCGCAGGCGACACCGACGGCCGTGACCTGGAAGCCGGATTCCTGGTAGCAGTTGTCGACGTACCGGACGCCCACGCCCGCCGTGTCGACGAGCGAGTTGAAGTTCACCGTGACCGGTGCCTGGGCACGGGCGGCGGGGGCAGTCGCGCTCAGCGCCGCGAGCATCCCGAGCAGGGCGCTGGACACGAGCGGACGGGGGCGGGCGAGGATCCTGGACATCACGATCTCCTGTGTGGAGCGGGAAGGACGCCCTGGCCGTCGCGCGTCCGCGGACGCGCGACG
>DASWUT010000307.1:0-2025 GCA_036401455.1 Gemmatirosa sp.
TCGTGGGAGCGGTTCGCGGACCGCTACACCGCCGACCTCGCGAACGCGTTCGGCAACCTCGCGAGCCGCACGGTCGCGATGGTCGAGAAGTACCGCGGCGGTGCGGTACCGGCGGTCCCACCCGTGGTGCTGGGCGCGACGGGGGCGCGGACGCGGCCGACCTCGCGGCGTACCACGCCGCGATGGACGGCACGCGCGGCTACGTGCCCAACGAGGCGCTTGCGGCGCTCTGGCGCGTGATCGGGCGGGCGAACGCGGAGGTGCAGGAGCGCCAGCCGTGGACGCTCGCCAAGGACCCGGCGCGCGCGGCGGAATTGGACGCGGTGCTGCACGCGGCGGTGCGCCGGCTCGCGGTCGCCGCGGTGTGCGTGTCCCCCGTCATGCCGCGGAAGGCGGCCGAGCTGTGGGAACAGCTCGGCGGGCCGGGCGGTGTCGAGGCGCAGCGATTCGACGCGCTCGACGCGCTCGATCCGGCGGGGTGGCCGGTGCGGAAGGGGGCAGCGCTCTTTCCGCGAGACGCGGCGTCGGCGGCGGCGGCGTAACCAGCAGGCCAGGCGCGCGACCGCGGCCTTGCTACGCTACTTCCCTGTGCTCCCGCTGATCGTTCGCGTGCCGCCGCCCGACCCGCCGAGGGCATGGGCGCCGAGGACCACCGCAGCCGCTGCGACCGCGGCAGTCGCGACGGTGGTGACCCGGTTCAGCTGACGGCGGGAAAACTCGCGCACATCGCCCGGCACGACGCGAACGGTGTCGCCGGTCCAGGTCGTCGGTACGCCGCTTCGGGAGAGCTCCGCCACCGAGACCACGACGCTCGAATCTGCGACCGTCGTCACGTGCCCCGTGATCTCCGTGACGCGCGGGCCGAGCAGCGCGGCGAGGCGCGTCGTCCCGGCGTCGGTCAGCGCGACCTGAATCTCGTCGCCGGGTCGGCCGACCGCACCGCCGCGGACCGGGACATACGTGTAGCAGCCGCCCGCGAGCGCGAGCACCGCGACGCCGAGCCGTTCCCAGATGCGGCAGCGCCGCGCGTTCCGTCCATCAGACATCCATGGATCCTCACGACAGCGACGGGGCGGCACGGGACCATCCCCGCACCGCCCCGCCGACGATAGTCACACTGGCCTAACGCACCGCAGCGTCAGAACGCCGTCGGGTAGGTGTACGACGGGCACGCATTCGGGTCGTTCGCGTTGCGGCCGTTGGCTGGCACGTTCGGGGTGCTCGTGTTCGCGTTGATCTCGGAGATGCCGTACGGCAGCCGCCCCGGAATCGCCGACCGAACCTGCGTGGTGCTGGTGTTGGTCGGCGCGCCGGCAAGCGGCGGGAGACACGTCCGCTTGTAGTCGTTCCACACCTCCAGACTCCCGAACAGGTCGATGTACTTCTCCTGGATGATGTTGTCGAGCGTCGCCGGCACGGTCGGCTCGCTGGCGAAGGTCGTCGTTCCCGCGGCTGTCGCGCCGTACGTCTCGTTCGCGCGCACGTTATTGAGGTACGGCTGTGCGGCGGCCACACCCGCCGCGCCACCACCGGCCTTCTGGTAGCTGGCCTCGGCGAGAAGTAGCTGCGTCTCGGCGTACGTCACCACTGGGTTGCGCAAGTCGGATATCGCTAAATCGCCGAACGCGTCGAAGTCCGAATAACCTCCGGCGCAGTTCGGAGCGCCCTGGCCACCCGGCAGTGCCGTATTCGAGCCGGGGCGGAACCCTCCGTAGTTGCCCGGATCGGTTCCGTCGCCCCCACATGCGTCGCTGAAGTAGTACGCCAGCCGATCCGTCGACGTGTCGAGCCCGGCTTTGATGCGCGACGTCATGAGATTGATAATCGCAGCACCCGGTCCGAGGTCGCCGCGTGCGCCTTGGAACTGCACCCACACATTGTTGGACCCGGTCGGGCTCGCGGCGTGGTACGTCAGGAAGTCGTCCGCAGTCGACTGGATGCCTAACGAACCATACTTCAGCACGCTGTCGTAGGCCGCGGTCGGCGAGCCGTAAACGGTCTGGCTCACCTCGGCGTTGTGCATGT
>DASWUT010000308.1:0-6752 GCA_036401455.1 Gemmatirosa sp.
GCCGGGCGGGGCGCCGCGCGCGAGGACCCAGGCCGCGACGTGCCACGCGCCGGCGGGCGTGCGGCGCCAGTAGGCGAGGTAGCGCACCGGCGCGCTCGAGTCGCCGGCGATCGACGTGCCCTCGCCGACCGTGTAGCCGCGCAGGCCGTCGGTGGAGAGTTCGGCGAGCGCGGGGCGCCAGCGGAGCGCGCGGCGGTCGGCGTCGGGCAGAGCGCGGAGGAGCGACTCGGCCGCCGCGCGCCCGCGCACGATCGGCGCGCCCGGGTAGAGGATCACGGCGTCGCGGTCGAGCGCGGTGGGGAACCCGACCGTGAGCGACCGCGCGCTGCGCGCCGCGTGGGCGCGATCGGCGGCGAGCAGCGACGCGCGAGCGGCGGCACGGGCGGGCAACGACTGCGCATGCGCCGCGCTGACGGCGAGTGCGCTGACGGCGAGTGCGCGGCTGGCGAGCGGGGCAGCGCGAGCAGCTGTGGCGAGCGGACGATGCATGTCCGGAGAAAGCAGCAGGAGGAAACGAATGAGCGCGCACACCGGGGCCGCACGGTCTTGCGCGGCGCGTGGCACGACCGCAATGTGCGGGTGGGGGTGACGCGCGGCACCCGCGCACGCCGCATGGGGCGGTGCGCACAGGGAGTCGGGCGCGGCGCCGCGTGCGGGGGGAGCCGCGTGCGGGATCGGATGTGGCGCCGCGCCACCGGGATGCCGCCCCCAGAAGCGAGAGGGAGCAGCATGTGGCTCAAGTTGCTCGAGTCGCGCCGGGCCCGTGTGGTCACCGGGTGGGCGCTCATGGCGAGCATCACCGTGCACACGTCGGGCATCATGGCCACGTGGGTGCGCGACGTCATGGGCGGTCACCAGCCGCCGCGCGAAGGCCCAATCTCGATTCGGTATCTACTGCCGCCCGACCACATCGAGCACGCGGTCGGCGAGCGCATCCAGTGGGTGGCGCCGGGCACTGGCACGACGGGGTTCGTGCACGGCACGGGCAGCGCGCACGTGGCCGCGTCCCACGGTGACGACGCGCCACCGCCGGCCGCGACCCGCGAGGTGCCCGCCCTGCCGGGAGACGTGCCCGACGTGACGCGGATTTTCTCGGCGGAGGACGTCGACACGGCGGTGACGCGCGACCCGGCGAGCGACGGCCCGCGCTATCCGGTCGAGCTGCGCGAAAAGGGCGTGCAGGGCGAGGTGCTGGTCGAGTTCACCGTGGACACGGCCGGGCATGCCGACACGACGACGTTCACCGTCGTCGAGACCTCGAACCCGCTGTTCACGAGCGCGGTGCGAGACGCGCTGCCGCTCATGCGCTTCACGCCCGCCGTCATGCACGGGCGGCACGTGCGCCAGCTCGTGCGCCTGCCGATGAAGTTCCGGCTGCTCATCGGCGACAAGATGGCGACCTGAACGGCGGCGGACTGCTTACGGCGTCTCGGCCATCATCCCCATCGCGTGGTAGCCCTTGTCCACGTAGAGGGTCGTGCCGGTGATTCCGCTCGCCAGACCGCTCGCCAGGAATGCCGCCACTCCGCCCACCTCCTCGGCCCGCGTCGGCTCGGGGAGGGGGGTGTTGGCGGCGGCGTAGCGCACCATGCGATCGATGATCCCGATCGCGCTCGCCGCGCGGCTGGCGAGCGGGCCGGCCGAGATCGTGTTGACGCGCACGCCGTACTTGCGCCCCGCCTCGTAGGCGAGGAGGCGCGTGTCGCTCTCGAGCGCGGCCTTGGCGCTGGACATGCCGCCGCCGTAGCCGGGCACCGCGCGTTCGCTCGCGAGGTAGGTGAGCGAGGCGAACGAACCGCCCGGCCGGACGAGCGGCCCCCAGCGCTGCACCATGCTGACGAGGGAATACGCACTCGTGCTCACCGCCGCCAGGTAGCCGGCGCGGCTCGTCTCGAGCAGCGGGTTCTTGACCTCGGGCCCGTTGGCCAGCGAGTGGACGACGACGTCGAGCGGCCGCTCACCGAAGTCGGCGACGAGCTGGTCGCCGACGCCCTGCACCGAGAAGTCGCCCGTCTCCTTGTAGCGCTTGGACTCGCGGACGTCGGCCGGGGCGTCGGCGAGCGTGTCGTACATCGCGTCGAGCGGGTAGATGCGCTCGAACGCGAGGAGTGAACCGTCGGCCATGCGTCGCGACTCGTCCATCTTGCCGCGCTCGAGGAGGTTGCGGAAGATCGTCAGCGCGGGGGGCCAGGTGCCGACGCACACGGACGCGCCGGCCGCGGCGAGCGCCTTCGCGATCGCGAACCCGTAGCCGTTGTCGTCGGCGACGCCCGCGACGAGGGCGCGCCGGCCAGAGAGGTCGATGGGGAGCATGGCGCGGAAGATAAGCGCGCAGCGCACGCGCTTCGCGCGAACGAGTTCAGCGTCGTTCGACGAGTTCGAGGAGACCGCGCGCGATTTTCGTCGCGCTCCTCGCCTCAACTCTCGATCGAGGCGTCGTTCGCCTCCGGTTCGGTAGCGGGAATGTGGCGGCGAGCGCTGCCATGCGCTGGCGATCCACGGACGAGAGCGCGGATCGTCGTGGTTACGCGTGGATTGCGGAACTTTCTGACGAGTGTGACGCGGCGCATGCTTGACGGGTGTCTATCCCAACGGTACGGTTGACCGCGTTCGACCCCGGTCAAACGATAGCGAACGTGTTCGACCGGACCCGAACGGCGTGCTCGTCCCCTCTGCTCTCCTGCATGCCCGCCAAGCGCGCCACGATCACCGACGTCGCCACCCGGGCCGGCGTCTCGAAAGCCACCGTGTCCGCCGTTCTCAACGCCTCTGCTCCGGTGCGGAGCGATACCCGCGACCGGGTGTTGCACGCAGTCGAGTTCCTCGACTATCGCCCCGGCACCGGGATGGGCGCGGCGGCGGCGCGCGCCGGGACGCGTCGCACCGTGCGCAGCATCGGCCTCCTCATCAAGGAGGCCGACAATCCGTACTACGCGTCGGTCGTGACCGGCGCGCGGGCCGCGGCCGCGGGGCGTGGCTACACGCTGCTCGTCGCCAGCTCCGAGGGCGAGTACGCGAGCGAGCGCCGCGCCGTCGAGCTGCTGCACGGCAAGGACTGCGACGGCCTGCTCGTCGCGCCCGTGCTCGACGACGAGGTCGACCTCTCGCACCTGTTCGAGCTCAAGCGGCGCAACTACCCGTTCGTGCTGCTCGAGGAGGTGCGCGGCGTGCCCGCGAGCCTCGTTGACGTCGACAACGTGCGCGGCGCGTGCGCGGCCGCCGCGCACCTCATCGCGCTCGGCCACACGCGCATCGCGCACTTCGCAGGGCCCAACTACTCGACGCACACCCACGAGCGCGTCAACGGCGTGCGCCGCGCGTGCAGCGCGTCGTCGGTCGCGTTCACCGACGCCTGCGTCGTTCCCGCGGGCGCGCACCTCGAAGACGGCTACCGCGCCGCGCTCGCTTTCTTCCGCGACCACCCGGCCGGCGAGCGCCCGACGGGTGTGACGTGCTACAACGACCTCATCGCCGTCGGCGTCTGCCGCGCGCTCGCCGAGCTGGGGGTGCGGGTGCCGGATGACGTGTCGGTGGTCGGGTTCGACGACATCCCGCTGCTCGAGTACCTGCCGGTGCCGCTGACGTCGGTGCACGTCCCGACGTTCGAGATGGGACGCCTGGCGACGGAACTCTTGATCGCGCAGGCGGAGGCCGCCGCGCCGCCCGCGCCGCAGAAGCACTTCCTCGACGCCCCGCTGATCGTGCGCGCTTCGACGCGTCCGCCAGCGGGCGCCGCCCCCCGGCGCAGGAGCCCGGATGTCTGACGCACTCTGCGTCACCACCTGCGGGCTCTGCGCCAGCCGTTCTCACCCCAGCGAGGATTCTCGCGTGTCTTACTCCCCCGGCCGCCGTCGGCGGCGCGCCCGCCCGGGCACTCCGATCGCCGCCGCGCGCGCCGCCAGCCGGCTCAGCGCGCTCATCGCCCTCGCGCTCCTTCCCGGGGCGCTGCTCGTCGTGCCCGCGCACGGCGTCGCGGCGCAGCAGCCCGCGCAGGGTACTGGCCGCATCGCCGGCACCGTGCTCGGCACGGCCAGCGCGCCGGTCAGCGACGTGCAGGTCGTCGTCACGACCGCCGGTGGTCAGCGCTTCGGCGGCGTGACCAACGCGCAGGGCCGCTACAACGTCGGCGGTGTGCCGGCGGGCACGGTCACCGTGCGCACGCAGCGCATCGGCTTCGCCGCGCGCACGCAGACGGTCACGGTCACGGCCGGGCAGGTCAGCACGCTCGACTTCCAGCTCGTGCAGTCGGTGACGCAGCTCTCCGAGGTGCGCGTGCAGGTCGGCTACACCAACGAGTCGCGCCGTCAGGTGACGGGTGCGGTGGCGAGCGTCACGGGCGCCGAGACGCGCGACCAGACCGTCGCCACGATCGAGGAAGCGATCCGCGGCCGCGTGCCCGGCGTGCAGGTGCAGGCCGGCGGGCAGCCGGGGCGCCCGGCCCAGATCACGATCCGCGGTCCGTCGAGCCTCGGCAACACGTCGCCGCTGTACGTGGTGGACGGGATGTACGTCGGCAACCAGAACCCGAACATCAACCCCGACGACATCGCGACGTTCGAGGTGCTGAAGGACGCGTCGGCCGCCGCGCAGTACGGCTCGCAGGCGTCGAGCGGCGTCATCGTCATCACGACGCGCCGCGGACAGGCGGGGCAGAACCAGTTCGGCGCGAGCGCCTACTACGGGTTCCAGTCGGTTCCGAAGACGATCCCGATGGCGAGCACGGCGGAGTTCCAGCGCGTGCAGCTGCAGGCGTACGCGAATGCCGGCATCGATACGTCGCAGGTACCGCTCGGGCTCAAGACGCCGTCGTCGGTCAATACCGACTGGCAGAACTCCGTGCTGCAGACCGGTGGCATCCAGAACTACAACCTGCAGGCGTCCGGCGGCACGCCGACGGCCAACTACCTCGTCAGCGGGTCGTTCCTGAACCAGAACGGCACCATCATCAACACCGACTTCGCGCGCGCCAGCCTGCGCGTGAACACGGACGCGACGCGCGGGCGGTTTCACGTCGGCGAGGCGCTCGCGGCGTCGCAGGCGCGCCAGTCGGTGTTCCCGAACGGCATCTTCGGTGGCACCGAGTTCCCGCTCATCGACGTCGTGCTGCTGCCGCCGACGATCCCGGTGCGCGACTCGACAACCGCCTCCGGGTGGGGGTACGGCTCGGACGCGACGCCCAACTACGGCACGAACCCGGTCGGCGCGCTCAACGCCAACTACACCCACCTGACGTCCAACGCGGTGATCGGCTCGGCGTTCGCCGATGTCTCGTTGTTCAAGGGGCTGAGCTACCGCCTGAACCTCGGCATCAACTACGCCGACTCGGGCAACACGGTGTGGACGAGCAGCCAGCAGCTGCGCTACCTCACGCCGCTGCTTCAGGGCGCGTCGCTGCTCGACGCGGCGCCGCGGTCGCAGCAGCTGCTGTACGAGAACCTGCTGACCTACGACGGCAACTTCGGCGGCACCGCGCACCACGTCACGGCCGTCGCGGGACAGACGTCGCAGAACAACACGTTCTCGATGCTGACGGCGAGCCGGCAGGGATTCGCCAACGAGAACCTGCAGCAGATCAACTCGGGCGCTAGCGGAGGCCTCAACAACAGCGGCTTCGAGAACATCGTCCACACGAACTCGCTGCTCGCGCGCGCGACGTACTCGTTCCACGATCGCTACCTCGCGACGGGTACCGTGCGGCGCGACTGCTCGTCGCTGTTCAGCGCCGGCAACCGTTGCGGCGTGTTCGGCTCCGGCTCGCTCGGCTACGTCGTGAGCGACGAAGGATTCTTCAAGGCGATCCCGCTGATCGGCGGCGCCGACCTGTTCAAGCTGCGCGTCAGCACCGGCGTGCTCGGCGGCCAGGCGACCGGCCCGTACGCGTACATCCCGGTCGTGAACGGGAACATCAATTACTACTTCAACGGCAACATCAGCAACGGGTTCACGCAGACGGCGCTCGTCAACGAGAACCTGCAGTGGCAGCGGAACAAGAACACCAACGTCGGCTTCGACCTCGGGATCTTCAACAACGCGGTGTCGGTCACGGCCGACTACTACCAGGCCACGCTCGACCAGCTGCTCGTCGGCACGGCGATCCCGGCCAGCCTCGGATCCAGCGGGAACCCGATCGTCAACGCCGGGCGCATGCGCAACGCGGGCTTCGAACTCGGCGTGACGCACCGGCTGAACACGGGGCCGCTGCAGTTCAACACCACGTTCACGCTCACCACACTCGGGAATCGCGTGCTCTCGCTCGGTAACGGCGGGCAGCCGCTGTTCTCGGGTTTCGGCGGCGTCGAGCGCACGACGGTCGGTCAGCCGATCGGCGAGTTCTACCTCTGGCAGAACTGCGGGATCTTCCAGTCGGCGAAAGCGGTGCAGGCGCACACGAGCCAAGTCAAGCAGGCCAACGGCTCGGTCCAGACGGTCGTGCTGCAGCCGGGCGCGCAGCCAGGCGACGTCTGCTACAACGACATGAACGGCGACGGCGTGATCGACGCGAACGACCGTGTCAACTCGGGCACGCCGCTGCCCAAGCTGCAGAGCGGGCTGTTCTTCGACACGCGTTACCGCTCGTTCGACGTTGGCCTCAACCTGCGCGGCTCGTTCGGCAACAAGATCTACAGCGTCATCAAGTACGACGTCGAGAACACGACCGGCGTGCAGAACACGCTCGCCGGCCTCAACTACTGGACGCCGAACAACACGAACACCGACGTGCCGCGCGCGGTGCACGGAACGGCGGGTGCGGA